>NZ_JAWJWL010000017.1:0-168306 GCF_034721475.1 Burkholderia alba
GCCACCGGCAGGCGCTCGGCGTGCTGGCCGCGCAGATCGCGGCCGGCGTGCGCGCGATGGCGGGGGCCGCGGCGGCGACCGCTCCCGCGAAGGGCGCGGCCGCCGCGCCGCGCGTGCGCTGCCCGGCGAATGCGCCCGACACCGATGCGCGCGGGGCCAGTCTCCCGCAGTGAAGCGCGGGCGCGGGCCACCGGTTCCGCGCCGGTTTTGCACTCTTTGTCAGATTCGATGCGAACCGACTGTCCGGCAAACAGTCGGCTTGCGTTTTTTGCTTTGATTGACGATCCTACGCCCCTTTCGGCGAAAATTCGCCGAAGATGGCGTATTGCCGCGAGCGCTCGATCGCGCGCGGCGACGCGCGCCGGCCGCGCCGGCCGCCCCGAGGCCGATCCGGCGTACCCCGCGCGCCTGCCCGCACCATCCGTAGGAATCCCGCCCCTTGGGGCACTCGACATCCCATTTATGCTTCGTTCCCTGACGACCCTGATCAAGAAGTGGCGCGCGTCGCGCAGTGCCGGCCATCAGCTGGATGCGCTGCTCGCCAACGCGGACGCGGACGCGCCGTACGCGGACCGCAGCGAGTGGCTGATCGAGCTTGCGCACTGGCTTCACCGCAGCGGCGGCGCGATGCAGCCCGCGACGGGTGACGCCGAAAACGCCCAGGACGAGCGCAGCTTCGTCGCGCATGCGCGGCTGCGCTACGTGCTTCACGTGCTCGACCGCAATCCCGCCTGGAAAACCAACGTCGCGCGCATCCTGCGCGGCGCGCTGCGCGAAAGCGACGGCATTTCGCTGCTGTGCGATGCCGGCATGCCGGTGCATTCGGGTTTCTTCGGCGCGCTGTTCGAGCGCATCGACTCGTCGCTGATTCCGCCGGCGCCGAACCGCCGCGAGCTGGCCGCGCTGTTCACGCTGATGTTCCCGGCGCCCGGCGACGCCGCGTGGATCGACGCGCTGCCCGACGACCTGCTGGTCCGGCTGCGCGACCTGTTCGCGTTCGACGTCACCGACAAGGAGCGCCACCAGCCCGGTTCGTTTTCCCGCGACCTGCTGGCCGCGCTGCACAACCTGACCTGCCAGATCAGCTCGACGGGCCTGTCGCAGACGGTGCGCAGCCGGCTGTCGGACGACGACGCGCTCAAGCCGCTCGAATCGCAGCCGTTCTACCGGCTGACCCGCGCGATGCTGGCCGTCGAGACCGCGCATGCGGCGCTCGAGGACGGCGGCGACGCGAACAAGCTGCTGCACGAAGTGAACTACCTGCGCGTGTTGCTCGACGAATGCCGGGAATCGGTCGACGACGTGTTCGCACATCTGTATGTCAACGGCGTGTCGGTCGACATCGTGTTCCAAGTCGAACGGATGCGCATGCGCATCCAGCGCGCCGAGTCGCTGCTGAACGCGTGGATGGCCCGCGACGACCTGCGCGGGCTCGCGCACCTGACCGCCGAGCTGGTCGACGCGAACCAGAACAGCCAGAGCGTGTCGCACCTGGTGCGCAGCAATTTCTCGCTGTTCGCGCGCAAGCTCGTCGAGACCAATGCGGACACCGGCGAGCATTACATCTCGCGCGGCCGCGACGAGTACCTGAAGATGCTGCGGATGGCGGCGGGCGGCGGCCTCGTGACGGTCGCGACCGTCTGCATCAAATTCTGGATCACGGGCGCGCACCTGCATGCGATGTTCGAAGGACTGCTCGCCGGCATCAATTACGCGGCGAGCTTCATGCTGATGCACTTCCTGCATTTCACGCTCGCGACCAAGCAGCCGGCGATGACGGCACCCACCATCGCGCGCGAGCTCGACGGCACCGGCCACGAGGACGGCGTGAAGCAGTTCGTCGCGTCGGTGATCGCGCTGATCCGCACCCAGGCGGCGGCGATTTCCGGCAACGTGCTGGTCGTGCTGCCGGTGTGCTTCGCCGTGCAGCTGTTCGCGGGCACGGTGCTGCACGCGAACGTGATCTCGCCGCAGAAGGCGCACGCGACGCTGCAGTCGTTCTCGCTGTTCGGTCCGACCCCTGTCTACGCGGCGCTCACGGGCGTGCTGCTGTGGGCGTCGAGCCTGCTGGCCGGCTGGGCCGACAACTGGTTCGTGCTGCACCGCGTCGGCGACGCGCTCACCTACAACCGGCGCCTGCGGATGACGCTCGGCGTGACCGGCGCGGCGAAGCTCGCGCACTTCTGCCGCTCGAACGTCGCGGGGGTGGTGGGCAACGTCGGGCTCGGCCTGATGCTCGGTCTCGTGCCCGCGATCGTCAGCGTGTTCGCGTTCTCGTTCGAAGTGCGGCACGTCACGCTGAGCGCCGGCTCGATCGGTGTCGCGCTGGGCGTGCTCGGCAAGGATGCGCTGCATACCGCCGAACTGTGGTGGGCGGTCGCCGGCGTGCTGAGCATGGCGATCCTGAACGTCGCGGTCAGCTTCGCGCTCGCGTTCACGATGGCGGTCCGCTCGCGCGCGCTGCGGCCCACCAAGGTCCGCTCGCTGATCGCCGCGATCGGCCGCGCGGTGCTCGCCAACCCGTTCAGCCTGTTCTGGCCGGTCGGCGCCCGCGCGTCCCGGACGAGCGAATCCGGCACGCACTGACGCGAAAACGGGGCGGCGGCGCGGGAGGCGCCGCCGCCCCGCGTACAATGGCATCCTTTTCCTCGCATCCTCCCGTCTTATGTCCTCGCCTTCCCCGTTCGATTTCTTCGCCCCCTGCCCGCGCGGGCTCGAAGCCGCGCTCGCCGCCGAGCTGGCCGAGATCGGCGCCCGCCATGCGGGCGCCCCGTTCGAAGCAGGCGCCCAGGTACCGGGCGGCGTCCATTTCCGCGGCGGCTGGGCGGCCGCGATGGCGGCCAACCTGCATTCGCGGATCGCGAGCCGGGTGCTGCTCAAGATCGCGCACCGGCCGTACCGCAACGAGCAGGACGTCTACGCGCTCGCGCTCGAGCAGGCATGGGAACGCTGGTTCGCGGCCACCCAGACGCTGCGCGTCGACATCACCGCGATCAAGTCGCCGCTCAAGAGCCTCGAATTCGCGACGCTGCGGGTCAAGGACGCGATCTGCGACCGCCTGCGCGACAAGACCGGTGCGCGCCCGAGCATCGACACCGCGCAGCCCGACGTGCGCGTGTTCGCGTTCCTGACCGCCACCGACTGCACGCTGTACCTCGACACCTCCGGCGAGCCGCTGTTCAAGCGCGGCTGGCGGCTCGACAAGGGCGCCGCGCCGCTGCGCGAGAACCTCGCGGCCGGCATCCTGCGCCTGACCGGCTGGACGCCCGACATGCCGCTGTACGACCCGATGTGCGGCAGCGGCACCTTCCTCGCCGAAGCGGCGCAGATCGCGCTCGACATCGCGCCGGGCGTTGAGCGCCGGTTCGGTTTCGAGAAGCTCAAGCAATACGACATCACCGCCTGGCAGGGGCTCAAGGTCGCCGCGCAGGACGCGAAGCGCGCGGCGCGCGGCAAGCGCGACAGCCTGCAGGTGTTCGGCAGCGACATCTCCGGCGACATGCTGGACAAGGCCCGGGCGAATTTCGACCGCGCCGGCCTGCCGACGGTGTGGCTCAAGCAGGTCGACGCGCGCGGCATGACGCCGCCCGTCGGGACGCCCGGCGTGATCGTCGCGAACCCGCCGTACGGCGAGCGGATCGAAGTGCGCGGCCGCGGCCCGCGCGGCGATACCCGCGAGACCGGCCGCAACCGCGGCAACGACGACGCGTTCCGCCGGACCCATGAGGACACGCCCGACGCCGAGTTCTTCCACGCGCTGGGCGATGCGCTCAAGCAGCGCTTCACCGGCTGGCAGGCATTCCTGCTGACATCCGACCGGACGCTGCCGGGCCAGTTGCGGCTGCGCGAGTCGGCCAAGACGCCGCTCTTCAACGGCGCGCTCGAATGCCGGCTGTTCCGCTTCGACCTGATCGCGGGCAGCGTGCGCCAGCGGCCGGCGGCGCCCGCCGACGGCGCGTAACGGTCAGATGCCGGCCGCCGCGCACGCGGCGGCCGGCATCCTCACCCGGTGTGCCGCGTTGCTTCGCGCGCCCGGTGACGCGCCGTCATCGGTAGCGCGCGGCCCGTCTCGAGCGGGGATTTCAGACTCGGCACCACCACGGGCCAGCCCTTGCGGATTCCGCGCTCCGTCTCCGACCCCGGCACCCGCTCCTCATGGGTGACGGTCAGCCGCGCCGCACCGTCGAGCGACGGCGCCACCCCGAACGTCACGCGCGACGTCTCCCCGCCCTCCTTCGCGCGCCACGTGATCACCCGCCGTCGCGGCGGATCGTTCTCCAGCCCCTCCCCGACCCGCCCGACCTTGGCGGCGGCGTCGTAGTTCCGATGCGCCCAGCCGGACCCGATGCGCCAGTCGGATACGCCGCAATGGCGCACCCCGTACGCCTTCGTCGGTTCCGCACGGGTGAGCGCATCGAATACGCGCTCCGGCGTCGACAGCATGCAGGTGACGGACACATCGCGGGTTCACGCATCGTCGTCGCCATCGATGCGGGCCGCGTCGAGCCCGCGCTTCAGATCCGCCAGTGCCTGCAGGCGCCTGCGTTCGAACTTACCGATCCAGCGCTCGGCCAGCTCGTGGATCGGCACGGGATTCAGGTAATGCAACTTTTCGCAGCCATGCCGCACCGTGGCGACGAGATTCGCCTCCTCCAGCAACGCCAAATACTTGCTGACAGCCTGACGGCTCATGTCGAGCCCATCGCACAGCTCGGCCAAGGTCTGTCCGTTAGTCGCGTGCAGCAGATCGAGCAGTGGACCGCGGGTAGCGTCCGCCAACGCCTTGAAAACGAGGTCCATCTATCGGCCGATCGTTCGCTCCCTCATGCAACCAACCGGTTGCATGTCAAGAGTCGTCATGCTGCTGACAACACGCTGGCAGCAGCCCCCACGCACACTGCAGTTCCGGCGCAAGGCAACGCGGGTTTCCGATTCGAGCGCCATCAACAAGGAGCATGTCATGACCGCAGCAACCCTGGAACGTGCAATCGCCTGGTTCGACATCCCGTCGATCGATTTCGACCGTGCGATCCGTTTTTATGAGGAAGTGCTTCAAACAAAATTGCAGCGCGAAGTGCTCGGCGGCGTGCCGATGGCGATCTTCGGCCACGAGGACGCGACCACGGGCGGCAGCATCGTCTACGATCCGCAGCAGATCAAGCCGAGCGCGAACGGCGTGCTGGTCTACCTGAACGCCGGCGCATCGGTGACGTCCGCGCTCGATCGCGCGAAGCGCGCGGGCGGTCTCGTGCAGGGCACGGTGGTCGAGCTGCCGAACAACTACGGCTATATCGGCTACCTGATCGACACCGAAGGCAACCGGGTCGGCCTGCACTCGCCGAAATGCAATTGATCGATCGCGCGTGCGCCTGCCCGGCGGGCGCCGCGCGGCGCTATCATCGCGGCATTCCTCCCCCCGCCCCCACCGAGACATCGCGATGACGCGCCGCGCCGACCGTTTGTTCCAGATCGCCGAACTGCTGCGCGGCCGCCGCCTGACGACCGCGCAGCAGCTGGCCGACTGGCTGTCGGTGTCGCAGCGCACCGTCTACCGGGACGTGCGGGACCTGCAGCTGTCCGGCGTGCCGATCGAGGGCGAGGCGGGCATCGGCTACCGGCTCAACCGCGCGGCAAGCCTGCCGCCGCTCACCTTCACGGCGGAAGAGCTGGCCGCGCTCGCGGCCGGCGCGCGGATGCTCGAAACCTGGGGCGGCGCCCGCTTCGCGGGCGGCGCGCGTTCCGCGCGCGCGAAGATCGCGTCGGCGATGCCCGCCGACAAGCGGGCCGCGCGCGGGGCGGGCGGGGGTTTGCTCGAAACGTGGGGCGGCGCCCGCTTCGCGGGCGGCGCGCGTTCCGCGCTCGCGAAGATCGCGTCGGCGATGCCCGCCGACAAGCGGGCCGCGCTCGACCGGATCGCGGTGTTCGCGCCGTCGTTTCACATCGACCGGACGTTTTCGGAGAAGGTCGACGCGATCCATCAGGCGGTCGATACCCGGCATGTGGTGAGCTTCGCGTATCGCGATCGGCTCGGCGCGCACACCCTGCGCCGCGTGTGGCCGCTCGGGCTGGTGTACTGGGGCGGACGCTGGACGATCGGCGCCTGGTGCGAACTGCGCGGCGCGTTCCGCAACTTCGACGTGGCCCGCATGGGCGACGTGGCGGTCCACGAACAGTTCCCCGATCAGGAAGGCCGGCGGCTCGCGGACTATTTGCGCGAAGCCAACGCGCCGATGCGGTGAGCACCGCCGGCACGCCGGCTTGAATACGACGAACGGACTGCCGAGGCAGTCCGTTTTTTCATGGCGAAGCGCGGACGTCGTTCGGCACGCGGCCTTGCGCACGCCGTCGCACGGCGGCCGGCCGGACCCGCGCCCGCGGCCCCCCGGCGTCGAGGCGCCGCGCCGGTGTTACTCGACAGCCTTCACCATGTCCTCGATGACCTTCTTCGCGTCGCCGAACACCATCATGGTCTTGTCCATGTAGAACAGATCGTTGTCGAGCCCCGCGTAACCCGCCGCCATCGACCGCTTGTTGACGATCACCGTGCGCGCCTTGTACGCCTCGATGATCGGCATCCCCGCGATCGGCGATTTCGGATCGGTCTTCGCGGCCGGATTCACCACGTCGTTCGCGCCGAGCACGAGCACCACGTCGACCTGGCCCATCTCGCCGTTGATGTCCTCCATCTCGAACACGATGTCGTACGGCACTTCCGCTTCCGCGAGCAGCACGTTCATGTGCCCCGGCATGCGCCCGGCGACCGGGTGAATCGCGTAGCGCACGTCGACGCCCTTCTCGATCAGCTTGTCGGTCAGCTCCTTCAGCGCGTGCTGCGCGCGGGCAACCGCGAGCCCGTAGCCCGGCACGATCACGACGGATTCCGCGTTGCCGAGCATGAACGCCGCATCGTCGGCCGAGCCCGATTTCACCGGACGCTGCTCCTTCGCGCCGTCTGCGCCGCCGGCCGCCGCTTCGCCGCCGAAGCCGCCGAGGATCACGTTGAAGAACGACCGGTTCATCGCATGGCACATGATGTACGACAGGATCGCGCCCGACGAGCCGACCAGCGACCCGGCGATGATCAGCATCGGGTTGTTCAGCGAGAAGCCGATGCCCGCCGCCGCCCAGCCCGAGTACGAGTACGAGTTCAGCATCGACACGACCACCGGCATGTCCGCGCCGCCGATCGGGATGATGATCAGCACGCCGAGCGCGAACGCGATCGCCGTCATGATGACGAACGGCAGCCACGCCTGGGTCAGGCAGAACAGCACGCCGAAGCCGAGCATCGCGAGCGCGAGCATCAGGTTGATCATGTGCTGGCCCGGATACACGACGGGCGCGCCCTGGAACAGCCGGAACTTGTACTTGCCGGACAGCTTGCCGAACGCGATCACCGAGCCGGAAAACGTGATCGCGCCGACGAAGGTGCCGATGAACAGCTCGATCCGGTTGCCGAACGGGATGAAGTTGGCCGCCACCGCGTCCTGCGGCACGAGTCCGAACGCTTCCGGCTCCGACACCACCGCATACGCGATGCAGACCGCCGCGAGACCGATCAGCGAGTGCATCGCCGCGACCAGCTCGGGCATCTTCGTCATCTCGACGCGCGCGGCGACGACCGCGCCGACCGCGCCGCCCACCACCAGCGCGCCGAGCACGAGCCCGATGCCGAGCGGCAGGTTCGCGCCGAGCCAGGCGGCCTGCTTGACGATCAGCGCGACGGTGGTGAGGATCGCGATCGCCATCCCGACCATGCCGAATAGATTGCCTCGTCTAGCGCTCTTCGGATTCGACAGCCCCTTCAGCGCCTGGATGAAGAACACCGACGCGACGAGGTACAGCAGCGTGACGACGTTCATGCTCATTGCGCGCCCTCCTTCGCTGCCTTGGGCTCGGCCCGCTTCGGCTCCTTCTTGCGGAACATCTCGAGCATCCGCCGGGTGACGAGAAAGCCGCCGAACACGTTGACCGCGGCGAGCGCCACCGCGAGCGTGCCGAACACCTTGCCGGTCGTGCCGACCGTCAATGCGGCGGCCAGCATCGCGCCGACGATCACGATCGCCGAGATCGCGTTGGTCACCGCCATCAGCGGCGTATGCAGCGCGGGCGTGACGTTCCAGACCACGTGGTAGCCGACGTACACCGCCAGCACGAAAATGATCACGTTGATGACCGTGTGATTGATGAGTTCCATCGCCGCCTCCCGTTATTTGCGCACGACTTCGCCGTCGCGGCACAGCAGCGTCGCGGCAACGATGTCGTCGTTCAGATCGATGTTGAGCGCGCCCTCTTTCGTGACGATCAGCTTCAGGAAATCGAGCAGATTGCGCGCGTACAGCGCCGACGCATCGGCCGGCACCATCGCGGCGAGGTTGGTGTAGCCCGCGAGCGTCACGCCGTGCTGCAACGTGACTTCGTCGGCGACGGTGAGCGGGCAGTTGCCGCCGCGCCGGCCGTTCTGGCCGTCGACTTCCGGCCCGCGTCCCGCCGCCAGATCGATCAGCACCGAGCCCGGCTTCATCGCCTGCACCGTTTCCGCGGCGATCAGCGTCGGCGCGGGCCGGCCGGGGATCAGCGCAGTGGTGATCACGATGTCGGCCTGTTTCGCGCGCTCATGAACGAGCGCGGCCTGGCGCGTCAGCCACGACGGCGGCATCGGCCGCGCGTAGCCGCCGACGCCTTCCGCCGCGTCGCGCTCCTCCTGGGTTTCATAGGGAACGTCGAGGAATTTCGCCCCGAGCGATTCGATCTGCTCCTTCACCGCCGGGCGCACGTCCGACGCCTCGATCACCGCGCCGAGGCGCTTCGCGGTCGCGATCGCCTGCAGGCCCGCCACCCCGGCGCCGAGGATCAGCACGCGGGCCGCCTTCACGGTGCCCGCCGCCGTCATCAGCATCGGCATGAAGCGCGGATAGAGCGCCGCCGCGACCAGCACCGCCTTGTAGCCGGCGATGTTCGCCTGCGACGACAGCACGTCGAGGCTCTGCGCGCGCGTCGTGCGCGGCGCGGCTTCGAGCGCGAACCCGGCGACGCCCGCCGCCGCGAGACGCGCCGCCTGCTCGGCGTTGAACGGATCGAGCATCCCGACAAGCGTCGCGCCGCGCTTCAGCAGCGCGGTTTCGGCCTCGGTCGGCGCCTGGACCTTCAGCACCAGCTCGGCGGACAGCGCGGCGGCCCGGTCGCCCAGTTCCGCGCCGGCGGCCGCGTAGGCGTCGTCGGGGAAGCTCGCCGGATTGCCCGCGCCCCGTTCGACCGTCACGCGATGGCCGGCCGCCGCGTATTTTTTGACCGTCTCCGGCGTCGCGGCTACGCGCGCCTCGTTCGCCCGCGACTCGGCAGGCACTCCGATATGCATTGTCGATCCCTCCAGTTTTCACTGTTCTCTACTGCGAAGGCGAGCCGGAACGGCTGACAGCGGACATACCGGCTCGAAGGCAACGGCTGATTCACGCGCCACTTTAACCGAAAGCGCCGGCCGCGCCGGAATCCGGCCCTTTTCCGCCGCGCCCGTCGGCTGGACAAACGGGGCAGGCCGTGCATGGTTCGCAGCGACGGGGTCGGAACCGCGATGCGCGGCGGTCCGGCAGGGCGGCCGCGCAACCGGTAAAATGCGCGCCTATGAAACCCGAAATCTGGACCCCTCACGTGACGGTCGCCGCGATCGTCGAACGCGACGGACGCTTTCTCGTGATCGAAGAACACACTTCCGCCGGGCTGCGCATCAACCAGCCGGCGGGCCACCTCGAAGCCGGCGAAACGCTCGTCGACGCCGTGATCCGCGAAACGCTCGAAGAAACCGCCCGTCCGTTCGAGCCGGAAGCGCTCGTCGGCGTGTATCTCGCCCACTACGAACGCCCCGCCAGCGAGGGCGCGACCTACCTGCGCTTCACGTTCTGCGGCCGCGCCGCCGAAGCGGTCGCGGACCATCGGCTCGACGACGGCATCGTCCGCACGCTGTGGATGAGCGCGGACGAACTGCGCGCGTGCACGGACCGGCACCGGTCGCCCGCCGTGATGCGCGGCATCGACGACTACCTGGCCGGCCGGCGCGTGCCGCTCGAATTCGTGCACACGCATTCGGTCGCGCCGCGCACCGGCGCCGAGCGGCGCCAGGCGGTGGCCAAATGAGCGGCCCGCGCGTGGTGGTGGGGATGTCGGGCGGCGTCGATTCGTCGGTGACCGCGTGGCTGCTGAAGGAGCAGGGTTACGACGTCGTCGGCCTGTTCATGAAGAACTGGGAAGACGACGACGACGGCGAGTACTGCTCGACCCGGCAGGACTGGATCGACGTGGTGTCGGTGGCCGACCTGATCGGCATCGACGTCGAGGCGGTCAATTTCGCCGCCGAATACAAGGACCGCGTGTTCGCCGAATTCCTGCGCGAATACTCGGCCGGCCGCACGCCGAACCCGGACGTGCTGTGCAACGCCGAGATCAAGTTCAAGGCGTTCCTCGATCACGCGATGACGCTGGGCGCGGAAACGATCGCCACCGGCCACTATGCGCGCGTGCGCGAGCGCGACGGCCGCTTCGAGCTGCTGAAGGCGCTCGATCACACCAAGGACCAGTCGTACTTCCTGCACCGGCTGAACCAGGCGCAGTTGTCGAAAACGCTGTTCCCGCTCGGCGAAATGCCGAAGACGCAGGTCCGCGAGATCGCCGCGCAGATCGGTCTGCCGAACGCGAAGAAGAAGGATTCGACGGGCATCTGCTTCATCGGGGAACGGCCGTTCCGCGATTTCCTGAACCGCTATCTGCCGACCCGGCCCGGCCCGATGAAGACGCCCGACGGCAAGACGGTCGGCGAACATATCGGGCTCGCGTTCTACACGTTCGGGCAGCGCAAGGGCATCGGCCTCGGCGGCAGCAGGGACGGCAGCGGCGAGCCGTGGTTCGTCGCGGCGAAGGACATTCCGTCGAACACGCTGTACGTCGTGCAGGGCCACGATCATCCCTGGCTGCTGTCGCACCGGCTGGTTGCCGGCAACACCAGTTGGGTCGCCGGCGCGCCGCCCGCCGAAGGCTTCGCGTGCGGCGCGAAAACCCGCTACCGGCAAGCGGACGCCGCGTGCACGGTCGTCCGCGCGGACGATCCCGCCCACTTCGCGCTGCACTTCGACGCCGCCCAGTGGGCGGTCACGCCCGGCCAGTCGGCCGTGCTGTACGACGGCGAAATCTGCCTCGGCGGAGGGATCATCGAATCCGCCGCGCCCGTCGACGCGGCCGCGGCGGACGCCGGTGTGCTTGCCGAAGCGCGCTGAGCCGAACGACCTGCCGGCCCGCGCGCGGCCGGCCTATTGTTCCCTTCCCCTTCCTTTACCGACCGCCGGCCTCCATTACGGCCGGCCTCGCCCCCCGTCAGCGCATCCGGCGCACCGCCTCGTCGTAGCGCTCGCGCGCCGCGTCGAGTTCGGGGAAATGCCGCTCGGCCCACCGGTCGAGCGCCGCCAGCGTCCGCACCAAAGACCCCGCCACCGGCGTCAGCCGGTACTCGACGCATGCCGGTTTGCCCGCGCAGGCATCGCGCGCGATCAGGCCGTTGCGCTCCAGTTCGCGCAGCGTCTGCGTCTGCGTCAGCATCTTCTGGGAAATGCCGCCGATGTGCCGCAGCAGTTCGCCGTTGCGCTTCGCCCCGTCCGCCAGCGCGGGCAGGATCAGCATCGCCCACTTGCCGCTGATCAGCGCGAGCGCATCGCGCGCCGAGCAATCCGCTGCGTAGACATCGCCGGGGAATGCCATGGTTACCTCCGGGTACGTCATTGCGCGGCCTTCGGCCGCCGGCCATCATCGTCGCACACCCCTGGAGATCGTTCATGCACGCACTGGTCGTCGTTGCCCACCCCGAATCCCGATCGTTCAACGCGTACCTCGCCGGCGAAGCGGCCGCGGCCTGGCGCGCGCAAGGTCACACCGCCGCCGTCGTCGATCTCTACGCCGAAGGGTTCGACGCGCGCGAAGCCGCGTGGCACTACGCCGACCGGCTCGATCCATCGCGCTTCGACGCGCAGCGCGAACAGCGCCATCACTGGCAGCGCGGCACGCTCGCACCCGAGATCCGGCGTCATCTCGACCTGCTGCACACCGCCGACGCGCTGCTGCTGCAGTTCCCGCTGTGGTGGTTCGGCGCGCCCGCGCTCCTCAAAGGCTGGATCGACCGCGTGTTCGTCTACGGCGGGCTCTACGACAGCCGCCGCCGCCATGAACACGGCGTGCTGCGGGGCCGCCGCGCGCTGCTGAGCGTGACCACCGGCTCGTCGGCGGCCGCGTGCGCGCCCGACGGCCGCGAGGGCGATACGCGCCTGCTGCTGTGGCCGCTCATGTATGCCCTTCAGTATGTCGGCTTCGACGTGCTCGAACCGCACCTGATCCACGACGTCCGCGGCGACCTGCGCGAAGCGGATGCGCTCCGGCTCGACGCGCAACGCCGGCGGCAGTTGGAAACCTATCGCGAACGGCTGCGCGACTGGCCCGCGTGGCCGAGCGTGCGGTTCAACGCCGCCGCGGATTTCGACGACGGCACGACGCTGAAGCCGGACGCGCCGGTGCATAGCCCGTTCATCCGCCACGCGCGGCGCGACGGCTGACGACCCGCGCCCTCGACGGCGATCCGGCACGATAACGCGGGTTTCACGGGTCCCGTAGTAGACTCTGCTCCATCGTGGGCACCCGTCGCGATCCGCCCCCGGACGCACCCCGCGAGCGGAGTGCCGCCGGTCATACGCGGCCCCGACGGGCGCCGCCGACATGCCGGCAACCCGGGACCGGCGCGGCTTTGCGCCGCGCGGCGCCGTGGCGGCCGGCATGGCGCGCAGCGGCGTCCCGCCGCTGCGGATGCCGCCGCGCCCACTCTAAGCATGGCGGCAATCCAGAAAATGATTATGGAGTCCCCATGTTTTCCCGACGCTATCTCGCGATGTGGTGCGCCGTCATCCTGTTCGTGGCCGTCGCGGCGCTGGCCGCGCAGCATACCCTCTCATGGTTGTGGCTCGTCGTGCCGGCCGCGCTCGTCGCGCTCGGCTGCTACGACCTCAGACAGGACACGCACGCGATCCTGCGCAACTACCCGCTGTGGGGCCATCTGCGCTTCATGTTCGAATTCATCCGCCCGGAAATTCGCCAGTACTTCGTCGAGGACGACACCGACGAGAAGCCGTTCTCGCGCGCGCAGCGCAGCGTCGTCTACCAGCGCGCGAAGAACGTCGGGGACAGCCGTCCGTACGGCACCGAACTGAACGTGAAGGCGGTCGCGCACGAGTGGATCAGCCATTCGCTCGCGCCCACCAGGCTCGCCAGCCACGACTTCCGGATCCGCGTCGGCGGCACCCGGGCGCAACCCTACGACATCTCGATCTTCAACGTCTCGGCGATGAGCTTCGGTTCGCTGTCGGCCAACGCGATCCGCGCGCTGAACCTCGGCGCGAAGAAAGGCGGCTTCGCGCACGATACCGGCGAAGGATCGCTGTCGAAGTATCACCGCGAGAACGGCGGCGACATCATCTGGGAAATCGCGTCCGGCTACTTCGGCTGCCGCAACGACGACGGCACCTTCAACCCGGACAAGTTCGCGAAGCAGGCGGCCGACCCGCAAGTGAAGATGATCGAGGTGAAGCTGTCGCAGGGCGCGAAGCCCGGCCACGGCGGCGTGCTGCCGGCCGCGAAGATCACGCCGGAGATCTCCGAGACGCGCGGCGTGCCGATGGGCAAGGACTGCATCTCGCCCGCCACCCATTCGGAATTCTCGACGCCGCGCGGCCTGCTCGAATTCGTCGAGCGCCTGCGCACGCTGTCGGGCGGCAAGCCGACCGGCTTCAAGCTGTGCATCGGCCACCCGTGGGAGTTCTTCGGCATCGCGAAGGCGATGCTGGAAACCGGCATCGTGCCGGACTTCATCGTCGTCGACGGCGCGGAGGGCGGCACGGGCGCCGCACCGCTCGAATTCGCCGATCATGTCGGCGTGCCGCTGCAGGAAGGGTTGCTGCTGGTACACAACACGCTCGTCGGCATCGGCTTGCGCGATCGGGTGAAGATCGGCGCGAGCGGCAAGATCATCACCGCGTTCGACATCGCGCGCACGCTCGCGATCGGCGCGGACTGGGTCAATTCGGCGCGCGGCTTCATGTTCGCGGTCGGCTGCATCCAGGCGCAGACCTGCCATACCGGCCGCTGCCCGACCGGCGTCGCGACGCAGGACCCGGTGCGGCAACGCGCGCTGGTGGTGCCCGACAAGTCGGACCGCGTATACAACTTCCACCGCAACACGCTGCACGCGCTGCAGGAACTGGTGCAGGCCGCGGGCCTCAAGCATCCGTCCGAACTGCGCGCGCATCACATCGTGCAGCGCATCGCTCCGCACGAAGTGCGCCTGATGTCGCAACTGCTCAAGTACTTGAAGCCCGGCGCGCTGCTGAACGGCGGCCACTGCGGCTTCTCGCTCTACGAGCACTGGTGGCCGATCGCGCGCAGCGACACGTTCACGCCCGGCGAAGCCGTCTACGCGTCGTTCGACTGAGCGTCGCGCCGGCTGCGGCCAACAAAAACGCGCCCCGCGGGGCGCGTTTTTGCTCGAGGCGCGCGGATGTTATTCCGGCAGCGTATCGATGAACGACGGGCGTTGCGCGAGCTTCGCGAAATGCTTGTCGAGATTCGGATGACGCTCTCGCCAGTTCAACTCCGGCATCCGGAAATCGAGGTAGCCGAGCGCGCAGCCGAGCGTGACGTCGGCCAGCGTGTAGTGGGTGCCGACGCACCACATCTTGCCGCCGAGCCCCTGCGACATCGCGACGAGACCGTCGTCGATCTTGCGAAGCTGGCGCGCGATCCACGCCTCGCTGCGCTGCGCCGGCTCGCGCTGCACATGCTCGATGCGAATCGCCACCGCGGCGTCGAGCACGCCGTCGCCGAGCGCCTCCCAGCACCGCACCTCGACGCGCTCGCGCCCGGACGGCGGGATCAGCTTGCCGACCGGCGACAGCGTATCGACGTACTCGCAGATCACGCGCGAATCGAATACCGCTGCACCGTCTTCCATCACGAGGCACGGCACCTTGCCGAGGGGGTTCGAGGCATGGATGCTGGTATCCGGGGCCCAGACGTTTTCGAGCTCCAGCTTGTAGTCGATCTTCTTTTCAGCGAGCACGATTCGCGCCTTGCGGACGAACGGACTGCTGAGCGAACCGATTAATTTCATCATCTGCCTTGGTTGGGAATCCGCCCGAGAGTATACGTTGTCGCCGATCATAACCGGGCAGTGTGGCTGCGATGAAAATCGGCCGTCCGGCCTGTGGATGGTTTGCAACAGCGCCGCGCGCGCCCCGCGCGCTCACGCGGCGCACCGGACAGCGCTACAATCGCACGATGAATAAGCCGACCGAATCCGCCCTCGCCACCGACGTCTACCGCCTGCGCCGCGAGCGCGTGCTCGCCGCGCTGCGCGCGAGCGGCGGCGGCGTCGCCCTCGTCCCCACCGCGCCGATCGCGCTGCGCAACCGGGACGCGGACTACCCGTACCGGCACGACAGTTATTTCTATTACCTGACAGGCTTCACCGAACCCGACGCCCTGCTCGCGCTCGACGCGACGGCCGGCCAGTCGATCCTGTTCTGCCGGGCGAAGAACCCCGAGCGCGAAGTCTGGGAAGGGTTTCATTTCGGCCCCGACGGCGCGCGCGATGCGTTCGGCTTCGACGCCGCGTACGCGATCGATGCGCTCGACACCGAGCTGCCGCGCCTGCTCGCCGATGCGCCCGCGCTGCATTACCGCTTCGGCGCATCCGCCACCCTCGAGCGCCGGCTGGAAGGCTGGCTCGACACGGTGCGCGCGCAGGGCCGCGCGGGTGTCGCCGCGCCGGCCGCCACCTTCGATCTCGCGCCGCTGCTGGACGACATGCGGCTCGTCAAGGATCCGCACGAGCAGGCGATCATGCGCCGCGCCGGCGAGATTTCCGCACTCGCCCATCGCCGCGCGATGGCGGCATGCCGCCCCGGCATCCGCGAATACGAGCTGGAAGCCGAACTGCTGTACGTGTTCCGCCGCCACGGCGCGCAGGCGCCCGCGTACGGCTCGATCGTCGCGGCGGGCGCGAACGCGTGCGTGCTGCATTACCCTGCCGGCAATGCGGCCGCCCGGGACGGCGACCTGATCCTGATCGACGCCGCCTGCGAACTCGACGGCTACGCGTCCGACATCACCCGCACGTTCCCCGCCAACGGCCGCTTTTCCGGTCCGCAGCGCGCGCTGTACGACGTCGTGCTCGCCGCGCAGGAAGCGGCGATCGCGGCGACGCGCCCCGGCGCGCCGTTCGACGGTCCGCACGATGCGGCGGTCCGCGTACTCGCGCAGGGCCTGCTCGACACGGGCGTGATCCCGAAAACGCGCTTCGCGAGCGTCGACGACGTGATCGCCGAGCGCGCATACGCGCGCTTCTACATGCATCGTACGGGCCACTGGCTCGGCATGGACGTGCACGATTGCGGCGACTACCGCGAGCGGCAGGCGCCGCGCAACGCGCAGGGCACGCTGCCGTCGCGGGTGCTGCACGCGGGCATGGCGCTGACGATCGAGCCCGGCCTGTATGTGCGTGCCGACGACGACGTGCCCGAAGCGTACTGGAACCTCGGCATCCGGATCGAGGACGACGCGTTCGTCACGCCGGACGGCTGCGAACTGATCACGCGCGGCGTGCCGGTGGCCGCCGACGAGATCGAAGCGCTGATGCGTGACGCGCGCACCGCTCCCCCGCAGTCCTGATGCGCGCCGCCTGCTTACCGATACCCGATTCACGATGACGACCGCTGCGCCCTCCCCCGCCTTCGATTTCGATATCGCCATCGTCGGCGCCGGCCCCGTCGGGCTCGCGCTCGCCGGCTGGCTCGCGCGACGCAGCGCGACGCACCCGCTGGCCGTCGCGCTGATCGACGCGCGCGATCCCGAAGCGAGCGTCGGCGACCCGCGCGCGATCGCCGTGTCGCAAGGCAGCCGGATGCTGCTCGATACGCTCGGCTGGCCCGACGACGCCACGCCGATCGAACACATCCACGTCTCGCAGCGCGGCCACTTCGGCCGCACGCTGATCGATCGCGACGAGCACGGCCTCGCGGCGCTCGGCTATGTCGTGCGTTACGGATCGATCGTGCAGGCGCTGGCCCGCTCGGTGCGCGATACGCGCACCCACTGGTTCACGTCGGCCGCCGCGCGCGCGCCGGAACAGGACGCGCACGGCGTGACCGTCACGCTCGATACGCCGCAAGGCGAACGGTCGCTGCGCGTGCGGATGCTCGTCAACGCGGAAGGCGGGCTGTTCCACGAGCAGCGGCATGCGCCCGGCGCGGGCAAGCGCAGCCGGGATTACGGACAGACCGCGCTGGTCGGCACGGTGACGGTGTCCGCGCCGCGCCCGCATGTCGCGTGGGAGCGTTTCACACCGGAAGGCCCGCTCGCGCTGCTGCCGCTCGGCGGCCCGCGGCAAGCGGAATACGCGCTGGTCTGGTGCTGCTCGCCGGAGCAGGCGGCGCGCCGCGGCGCGCTGTCCGACGACGCGCTGCTGCACGAGTTGGGCACGGCGTTCAGCGAGCGCATGGGGCGTTTCACGAAGATCGCCGGGCGCGCCGCCTTTCCGCTCGGGCTCAATGCGGTGGATACGCTGGTCCACGGCCGGATCGCGACCGTCGGCAATGCGGCGCAGACGCTGCATCCGGTCGCGGGCCAGGGCCTCAACCTCGGGCTGCGCGACGTGCATACGCTTGCGGAAGCGCTGTCGGAACACGGCGCGGAACCGCTGGCGCTCGCGACCTTCAACACGCGCCGCGCACTCGATCGGCGGCTGACCATCGGCGCGACCGATACGCTCGCCCGCCTGTTCACGATCGATTCGCGCCCGCTCGCGGCGCTGCGGGGCGCGGCGCTCACCGCGCTCGAACTCGTGCCGCCGCTCAAGGCCGCGATCGCGCGGCAGATGATGTTCGGGCAGCGGCGCTGAGGTCGCCGATTTCCTCGAAAATTACCGCTCGGTCATTATTTTTCACATTCAGCTGAATTTCATCGAAAAAGTCCCGTTCGGTAATTTTTTTGATCTTTTACGATCGATACGCTATAAAATTACCGAACGGTAACTTAAGAAGACATCGATGAGTTCCAGCACAAAAAAATTACCGAGCGGTCATTCCGATCAGGCAGACACGCTGATTCACTCGTCCGCCGAGCTGGGCGCGCTGGTGCGCGACCAGCGCAAGCGGCTCGCGCTCAAGCAGATCGACATCGCCGGCCTGAGCGGCACCGGCAACCGGTTCATCGTCGATCTCGAAAACGGCAAGCCGACCGTGCAGCTGCAGAAAGCGCTGGACGTGATCGCGCTGCTCGGCCTCGAGATCGTCGTGCGGCCCAAACGGGCCGGGAGCCTCGGATGATCCGGCCGGACCAGCTGCACGTTTTCCTCGGCGCCGAGCGGATCGGCAGCATCCACGACACGTCGCCCGTCGCGTTCGAATACGCGCCCGCCTGGCTCGCGCGCGCCGATGCGTTCGCGCTCGCCGCGATCCCGCTCGCGCCGGGCCGGCATGACGACACGGCCACCCAGGCGTTCTTCGAGAACCTGCTGCCCGAAGGCGAGCTGCGCAGCTATCTCACGCAGCAGCGCAAGGCATCGACGCTGTTCGCGATGCTGCACGAAATCGCCGGCGACACCGCCGGCGCCTTCGTGATCCTGCCCGCCGGCCAGGTGCCCGACACGCCGCACTACGACGTCACCTCGTGGGAAGCACTGGCGCGGGTGCTCGCCGAAACGACGGCCGTCGCCATCGACATCCACGGCGACGACGCGCGCATCTCGCTCGCCGGCGCCCAGGACAAGACCAGCATCGCGATCTTCGCCGACGGCATACCGCGACTGCCGCGCGGCATCGCGCCGTCCACCCACATCATCAAGCCCGACATCAAGCGCATCCCGAAGATCTGGCACTCCGCCGCGAACGAGACGATCGTGATGCGGACCGCCGCGAACTGCGGCCTGCCGACCGCCGAGGTGTTCTACGAACCGCATACCCAGGCATGCATCGTGCGCCGCTTCGACCGGACACTGCGCCAGGACGGCACGCTCGCGCGCCTGATCCAGTACGACCTGTGCCAGTTGAACGGCACGCTGTCCGAGCGCAAGTACGAAGCCGAGGGCGGTCCCGGCATCGCGGCATGCGCCGCGCTGATTCGCCGCCACAGCACGCAGCCGGCCGTCGACCTGCGGCACTTCGTCGACTGGATCCTCTTCAACCTGTACGTCGGCAACAACGACAGCCATGCGAAGAACCTGTCGATCTATACGGTGCCGGGCCGGGGCGTGATGCTCACGCCGTTCTACGACCTGCTGTGCACCCGGCTTTATCCGGGACTGTCGAAATCGTTCGCGTTCTCGGTGGGCGGCGCGACACTGCCGGGAAAGATCGGCCGCGACCAGATCGTCGCGATGGCGGAGCAGCTCGGCATGCGCCCCCAGTTCGTGCTGCGCGAGGCCGCCGACCTCGCACGGAAAATCCCCGCCGCGCTCGACGCTGCAATCGACTCGATCCGGCCGGTACTGCCGATCGGCGCGCATCCGCTCGCCGAACAACTGCGGCACTTCATCCTGTCGACGACCGCCAAGACCGCCGCCCGCCTCGCCGCATGAGCGGGTTCGCGCGCTACGCCCGCATGCGATCCCGGCGCGGCGTTCGCGCCGCCTCCCGATATGTCATGAAAGCTTCATCGAAGATTTAACGATTCACGACACTTCGCGCAATCCGGCGCATCGGGCGGTTACGGTAAAATGCACGTTTTCCCTCCGCCCGCCCCATGTCCGCGCCCCGCGCGGATGGCGCCATTGCAATGCCCGTTCTCGGTTCTCACGTCCTGCGCAACAACCTGTTCGTCGCCCCGATGGCCGGCGTCACGGACCGGCCGTTCCGTCAGCTGTGCAAACGGCTCGGCGCGGGCTATGCCGTGTCGGAGATGGTCGCGTCGAACGCGCAGCTGTGGAAGAGCGAGAAGACGATGCGCCGCGCGAACCACGCGGGCGAGGTCGAGCCGATCGCCGTGCAGATCGCCGGCGCCGATCCGGCGATGATGGCGGAAGCCGCGCGCTACAACGTCGACAACGGCGCGCAGATCATCGACATCAACATGGGCTGCCCGGCGAAGAAGGTCTGCAACGTCGCAGCCGGCTCCGCGCTGCTGCAGAACGAGCCGCTCGTGCAGCGGATCGTCGAGGCCGTGGTGGCCGCCGTCGGCACCGGGCCGGACGCGGTGCCCGTCACGCTGAAAATCCGCACCGGCTGGGACCGCGAGCACAAGAACGCGATCGCCGTCGCGAAGCTCGCCGAAGCGGCCGGCATCGCGATGCTCACCGTGCACGGCCGAACCCGCGCCGATCTCTATCGCGGCGACGCCGAGTACGACACGATCGCCGCCGTGAAGGCCGCGGTGCGCATCCCGGTCGTCGCGAACGGCGACATCACGACGCCCGCGAAAGCGAAGGCGGTGCTCGACGCCACCGGCGCCGATGCGCTGATGATCGGTCGCGCCGCGCAAGGCCGGCCGTGGCTGTTCCGCGAAATCGATCATTTTCTGCAAAGCGGCGAACTCCTGCCGCCGCCGCTCATCGCCGAGATCCAGCAGGTGATGAACGAGCACCTGGAAGACCACTATGCCTTTTATGGTGAATTTACAGGTGTGCGTACTGCACGCAAACACATCGGCTGGTACACTCGCGGCCTTTCCGGGGCCAACGCGTTCCGGCACCGCATGAACACGCTCGATTCCACCCGTGAGCAGCTTGCCGCCGTCAATGAATTCTTCGACGCGCAAAAAGCGCTGTCCGACCACCTGGTGTACGTGGACGACGAGGACGGCGGCCACGACAAGCCGGACGACAATAACCAGTTAGCAGCATGAGCAAGCACAACATCGAACAATGTGTCCGCGACAGCCTGGACGTGTACTTCCGGGATCTCGACGGCTCCAATCCGCACGACGTCTATGAAATGGTGATGTCCTGCGTCGAGAAACCGATGCTCGAAGTCGTGCTCGAACAGGCGGGCGGCAACCAGTCGCTGGCCGCGGAGTACCTCGGCATCAATCGAAATACGCTGCGCAAGAAACTGCAGCAGCACGGCCTGCTGTAGACAGCAGCCCTGTCCCCGTTTTCTGGCTATTGGTGGCTCCATCATGATCAAGCAAGCGCTTATCTCCGTTTCCGATAAAACCGGCATCGTCGACTTCGCGAAGGCGCTGTCGCAGCAGGGCGTCAAGCTGCTGTCGACGGGCGGCACCGCGAAGCTGCTGGCCGACGCCGGCCTGCCCGTCACCGAAGTGGCCGATTACACCGGCTTCCCGGAAATGCTCGATGGGCGCGTGAAGACGCTGCATCCGAAGGTGCACGGCGGCATCCTGGCCCGCCGCGACCTGCCGGCGCACATGCAGGCGCTCGACGCCCACCAGATCCCGACCATCGACCTGCTCGTCGTGAACCTGTACCCGTTCGTCGCGACCATCGCGAAGGACGACTGCACGCTCGCCGACGCGATCGAGAACATCGACATCGGCGGCCCGACGATGCTGCGCTCCGCCGCGAAGAACCATCGCGACGTCACCGTGATCGTCGATCCAGCCGATTACGCGGTGGTGCTCGACGAGATGAAGGCGAACGGCAACACGGTCGGCTACCCGACCAACTTCCGCCTCGCGACCAAGGTGTTCGCGCACACCGCGCAGTACGACGGCGCGATCACGAACTACCTGACGAGCCTCACCGACGAATTGCAGCACGGCACGCGCAATCCGTATCCGGCCACGCTCAACCTCGCGTTCGACAAGGTCCAGGACCTCCGCTACGGCGAAAACCCACATCAAAACGCGGCGTTCTACCGCGACCTGGCCGCGCCCGAAGGCGCGCTCGCGAACTACCGCCAGCTGCAGGGCAAGGAGCTGTCGTACAACAACATCGCCGATTCCGACGCCGCGTGGGAATGCGTGAAGACGTTCGACGCGCCGGCCTGCGTGATCATCAAGCACGCGAACCCGTGCGGCGTGGCGGTCGGCACCGGCGCGGCCGATGCGTACGCGAAGGCATTTCAGACCGATCCGACCTCCGCGTTCGGCGGCATCATCGCGTTCAACCGCGAAGTCGACGAGGCCGCCGCGCAAGCGGTGGCGAAGCAGTTCGTCGAAGTGCTGATCGCACCGGCGTTCAGCGAAGCGGCCAGGCAAGTGTTCGCCGCGAAGCAGAACGTGCGCCTGCTCGAGATCGCGCTCGGCGACGGCCACAATGCGTTCGACCTGAAGCGCGTGGGCGGCGGACTGCTCGTGCAGTCGCTCGACGCGAAGAACGTCCGGCCCGACGAGCTGCGCGTCGTCACGAGGCGTCAGCCGACGCCGAAGGAAATGGACGACCTGCTGTTCGCATGGCGCGTCGCGAAGTACGTGAAGTCGAACGCGATCGTGTTCTGCGGCAACGGCATGACGCTCGGCGTCGGCGCGGGTCAGATGAGCCGCGTGGATTCGGCGCGCATCGCCAGCATCAAGGCGCAGAGCGCAGGCCTCACGCTGGCAGGCTCGGCGGTCGCGTCGGATGCGTTCTTCCCGTTCCGCGACGGCCTCGACGTGGTGGTCGCGGCGGGCGCGACCTGCGTGATCCATCCCGGCGGCTCGATGCGCGACGACGAAGTGATCGCGGCGGCGGACGAGCACGGCATCGCGATGATCCTCACGGGCGTGCGGCACTTCCGCCACTGATCCGCACCGCGCGGCACACGGCTCCGAACCCGGCGGCTTGCGCTCCGCCGGGTTTTTTATGGGCGCGCCGCCGGCATGCGCCGCCGGCCGCCGGCCGGAATCGATGTAGTATCGCTAACACGTAGCCTCTCCCCTTTCCCATGCGAATTCTCGGCATCGACCCTGGCTTGCGCGTCACGGGCTTCGGCGTGATCGACGTGAGCGGCCATCAGCTCGCGTATGTGGCAAGCGGTGTCATCAAGACCGCCACCGCCGATCTGCCCACCCGGCTCGGCACGATCTTCGACGGCATCTCGACACTGATCCGCGAGCACGCGCCCGATCAGGCGGCCATCGAAAAAGTGTTCGTCAACGTCAACCCGCAATCGACGCTGCTGCTCGGCCAGGCGCGCGGCGCCGCGATCTGCGGGCTCGTCGCGGGCGGCCTGCCGGTGGCCGAGTACACGGCCCTGCAGCTCAAGCAGGCGGTGGTCGGCTACGGGCGCGCGACCAAGGAGCAGATGCAGCAGATGGTCGCTCGGCTGCTGAACCTGTCGGGCCTGCCCGGCACCGATGCGGCCGACGCGCTCGGCATGGCGATCTGCCACGCGCACGGCGGCACCACGCTCAGCACGCTCGGCGGCATCGCGCCCGCGCTCGCCAAACGGGGCCTGCGGGTGCGGCGCGGCCGCCTGGTCGGCTGAGGTCCTCGCGGCCGGCGCGGCGCGCCCGCTTCCCGGCCGCCGTGCGCTACACTCGCGCTTTCTCCTTCGCATCACACCTCGTCATGATCGGTCGCATCGCCGGCACCCTGCTCGAAAAGAATCCGCCCCACCTGCTCGTCGACTGCAACGGCGTCGGCTATGAGATCGACGTGCCGATGAGCACCTTCTACAACCTGCCTCACGCGGGCGACAAGGTGGTGCTGCTCACCCAGCAGATCGTCCGCGAGGACGCGCATCTGCTGTACGGCTTCCTGACCCAGCAGGAACGTTCGACCTTTCGCGAACTGCTGAAGATCACCGGCGTCGGCGCGCGGATGGCGCTCGCGGTGCTGTCCGGGATGAGCGTGCAGGAGCTGTCGCAGGCCGTCACGCTGCAGGACGCGGCGCGCCTCACCCGCGTGCCCGGCATCGGCAAGAAGACCGCCGAGCGCCTGCTGCTCGAACTGAAGGGCAAGCTCGGCGCCGATCTCGGCGCGCTCGCGGGCGCGGCCTCGCCGTCCGACCACGCGACCGACATCCTGAACGCGCTCCTCGCCCTCGGCTATTCGGAGAAGGAAGGGCTCGCCGCGATCAAGAACGTGCCGGCCGGCACCGGCGTGTCGGAAGGCATCAAGCTGTCGCTGAAGGCGCTGTCGAAGGCGTAAGCGGGTGCCCGGCCGGCCCGCGATCACGGCGGCCCGGCCGATGGGTCCGGCGGCGGCGCGCGGTACAATGGCCGCATGATCGAAACCGACAAACTCGCCACCGAGCGGATCATTGCCGCCACGCCCGCTTCGACGCACGAAGAGGCGTTCGAACGCGCGCTGCGCCCGCGCCAGCTCGACGAATACGTCGGCCAGGAAAAGGTGCGCGGTCAGCTCGAGATCTTCATCGAGGCGGCCAAGCGCCGCGCCGAGGCACTCGATCACGTGCTGCTGTTCGGTCCGCCCGGTCTCGGCAAGACCACGCTCGCGCACATCATCGCGCGCGAAATGGGCGTCAACCTGCGCCAGACGTCCGGCCCCGTGCTGGAACGCGCCGGCGATCTCGCCGCGCTGCTCACGAACCTCGAAGCGAACGACGTGCTGTTCATCGACGAAATCCACCGGCTGTCGCCGGTCGTCGAGGAAATCCTGTATCCGGCGCTCGAGGACTACCAGATCGACATCATGATCGGCGAAGGGCCCGCCGCGCGCAGCGTGAAGCTCGACCTGCAGCCGTTCACGCTGGTCGGCGCGACCACGCGCGCGGGGATGCTCACCAATCCGCTGCGGGACCGCTTCGGGATCGTCGCGCGGCTCGAGTTCTACGATGCGGAACAGCTGTCGCGGATCGTGCGCCGCTCCGCGTCGCTGCTCAACGCGCACATCGATCCGAACGGCGCGCTGGAAATCGCGAAGCGCTCGCGCGGCACGCCGCGGATCGCGAACCGCCTGCTGCGCCGCGTGCGCGACTACGCGGAAGTGAAAGCGGACGGCAACATCACCGCCGAGGTCGCCGACGCCGCGCTCGCGATGCTCGACGTCGATCCGGTCGGCTTCGACCTGATGGATCGCAAGCTGCTCGAAGCGATCCTGCACAAGTTCGACGGCGGCCCGGTGGGCGTCGACAACCTCGCCGCCGCGATCGGCGAGGAGCGCGACACGATCGAGGACGTGCTCGAACCGTACCTGATCCAGCAAGGCTTCCTGCAGCGCACGCCGCGCGGACGGATCGCCACGCTGCTCACCTACCGGCATTTCGGCCTGTCCGCGCCCGACGCCGCCAACCCCGCCCGCGACCTGCCCGACCCGCGGGACGGCCCCTTCTAGGCCCTCCCGCATCACGATCCCCAGCCCGCCGATGTCCGAACCGCCGCGCGACCGTCCCGCCCTTCCGCCCATTGGCCGGCTGCTGGCCGAACGCGTGCGGGCGCGCATCGTCGGCAACGTCACGCATCTCACGACGGGCAGCGGGCCGTCGCTCGATTATTCGTCGCCGCCCGGCGATCCGGGCCTGTTCGGTCCGGACGCGGTCTGCTGGAAAGTGCATGCCGATTTCACGTCGATGATGACGGGCGGCATCTCCGCGCTGCTGCTGCAGGCGCTGCATCCGCTCGCGCTGGCGGGGGTCTGGGATCACTCGACGTTTCGTACCGACATCCTCGGCCGTCTGCGGCGCACCGCGACCTTCATCGCCGGCACCACCTTCGGCAGCCGCGCCGACGCGCTCCGGCTGATCGAGCGCGTGAAGACCATCCATGAGAGCGTGACCGGCACGGCGCCCGACGGCCGCCCGTATCGCGCAAGCGATCCGGCGCTGCTGACCTGGGTGCACGTCGCGGAAGTGTCGAGCTTCCTCGCCGCGCACCTGCGCTACTTGAATCCGCGGCTGCCGGGCGCGCAGCAGGACCAGTACTACGCTGAAACGGCGCGCATCGCGCAGTTGCTCGGCGCGACCGACGTGCCCGCATCGCGTGCCGAGGTCGCCGCCTATCTCGCCGCGACGCAACCGGAGCTGGTGGCGAGCGAGCACACCCATGAAGTGCTGCGAGTGCTGCTGACCGCGCCGGTGCCGAAAGCGGCGATGCGGCCGGCCGCATCGCTGATGCTGAACGCCGGCATCGATCTGTTGCCGCCCTGGGCGCAGCACATGCTGGGGCTTGCCGCGTTCGCGCCTGTGCGCCGTGTACTCGTCAGGCCCGGCGTGCGGCTCGTCGCGCCGGTGATGCGCTGGGCGCTCGCCAACGGTTCGTCGAAGCGCGCCCGCCGGCGGGCCGCCGCGCCGTGCGCCGGCACCGACCCGGCCCAGTCCGGACAGGGCTGATCCCGGCCGCTGCGGCCCGATCGCTTTCAATTTGCCGTCACATTGATTCGTTAAACTGACGGATCGACAGCCGCGCCCGCCTCCTTTCTTTCACGGACTCCCCCCGATGCCGAATCCGCTCGCCCGCCTCGCCACCGCCGTCAGCCTCGCCGCATTGCTCGCCCTGGCCGCGTGCGGCGGCGACGGCACCGCGCCCCTTGCCGCCGCCGGCATCGACGCGGGCGGGGGCGTAAACGCGGGCGGCGGCCAAAACACGACGGGCACCGGCAGCGCGGCCGGCGGCGGCAGCGCGGCCGGCGGCGGCAGCGCCTCGGCCGGCGGCAGCAACCCGACGCCCCCCGCGCCTCAGCCCGGCAAATGGAAAAGCGCCCGCGCGGGCGACATGCTGGACATCGCGCTCGGCGATCTGCACCCGACCCAGGGCGCGCTCGGCTACGACCAGATCTATTACAAGCTCGGCCGCTACGAGCTGCAGCCCGACAAGAAATTCGACGACTTCTGCGCGGACGAGGGACTGGGCGGCCTCGCGGCCAACGGCTTCACCGCGCAATCCCAACTGCGCACCCCGGCCAGCTTCACCTGCACGACGACCGACGCAACCGCGCGCGACCGGACGGTGCTGAATCCCGTCGTGATCGGCCCGAACGGCGATGCCCTGTACGTCACCGACGGACATCACGGCCTGTCGACCTATTACGAAACGCCGGACGGCGGCGCGGCGCTGCACGTACACGTCGTCGTCAAGGACAACCTCAGCGACTATTCAGGCGCCGCGTTCTGGCAGCAGATGCAAAGCCGCGGCTATACGCGGCTCAAGGACGGCAACGGCCAGCCGATCACCGCCGCGCAACTGCCCGTCGGGCTCGGTCTCAAGCTCGGCCTGCAGAACGATCCGTACCGCTCGCTCGTCTACTTCACGCGCGACATCGGCTACAGCAAGCCGGCGCAGGCCACCGACTTCCTCGAGTTCTACTGGGCGGATTGGCTGCGCCAGCAACCGGCGACGTTCAAGCTTTCCAGCTACGACCTGACGCGCGCCGGCGCGACCGACCCCGATCCGGCGAAAGCGGATACGGGCTATCTGAATGCGGTGTGGAATGCGTCGACGCGGATGGTCGCGGCCACCGATCCGGTGATCGACGGCAAGACGGGCGCCGATCTCGGCCGCGCGGACGCGATCAACGGCGGCAAGAAGTACGGCAAGGGAGAGTTCGACAAGCTTCGCCAGCCGATCACGGCCGACAAGCCCGGCAAGATCGCGTACGCGCTCGACTACCAGGCACGCCACGGACTGCGCTGACCCGCGCGGTTCGTCCCGCGCCGCCCGCCCGGCGCGGGCCGGCGCTCAGAGCACCTTCCGGTAGCCGTCGTCGTCGTCGCTCGCCGCGCCGAGATGATCGACGTCGGCCCAGCGCACGACACGCGCCGCGCCGTTATCGAAATCGACCACGTTGATGCTGGTGTTGAGCAGCGCATAGCTGCGCGGCGCGTTCAGCGCCACGCCGTTCGCATGGCGGTAGATGCAGTCGAGCACCCCGCCGTGCGCCACGCAGGCGATGCGGCCGCCCGGATGCGCGGCGACGATGGGCTCCACCGCATGCAGCACCCGATGATAGAACGCACGCTGCGATTCGCCGCCGTCCGGCTCGAAACCGGGATCGCGGGTCTGCCATTGCGCATAGGCGTCCGGAAAGCGCGCTTCGATCTCCGTGCTGTCGTGTCCCTGGAACACTCCGTACGCGCGTTCGCGCAACCCTTCGCGCAAGATCAGCGGCAGCCCGAGCACGTCGGCGGTGGGCTGCGCGGTCTGCTGCGCGCGCTGCAGGTCGCTCGAATAGATCGCGTCGATCCGCGCGCCGTCGCGCCGCTCTCGCGCAAACCGCTGAGCGAGCTGCCGCGCCTGCGCGAGTCCGGTATCGGCAAGCGGAATATCGATGTGGCCCTGGATCCGCTTGATGCGGTTCCACGCGGTCTCGCCGTGGCGGATGAAAAGGATCTGCGTCGTAGCCATCGGATGCGCCGTCGTATGAGTAAGGATCAGGGGCGGGTTTGCAGCCAGAACGTGACCGGGCCGTCGTTGACGAGCGACACCTGCATGTCCGCGCCGAATTCGCCGGTTGCGACGATCGGGTGGCGCTCGCGCGCCGCGCGCACGAAATGATCGAACAGGCGCGCGCCCTCGTCGGGCGGCGCGGCCGGCGTGAAGCTCGGCCGCAACCCGCTCTGGGTGTCCGCCGCCAGCGTGAACTGAGACACGAGCAGCAGGCCGCCCGCCTGCCCCGCGCCGTCGAGATTCGACACGGACAGGTTCATCTTGCCCGCGGCGTCGCTGAACACGCGATAGCCGAGCACCTTCACGAGCAACTTGTCCGCGGCGGCTTCGGTGTCGCCGCGTTCGGCGCAGACGAGCGCGAGCAGGCCGGCGCCGATCTCGCCCGTCACGCGCTCGCCGACGCGCACGTCGGCGCGCTTCACCCGCTGGATCAGCGCGATCATGCGGCGCCCGCTGCCGGGTTCGCGCGGCTCACGCGCGCCGTCATGCGCTCAGCGTCACGCGCGCGAAGCGGCGCTTGCCGACCTGGATGACGAACTCGCCCGCGTCGACCTTGAGGCCCTTGTCAGATACCGTCGCGCCGTCGATCTTCACGCCGCCCTGCTCGATGTTGCGCAGCGCTTCGCTGGTCGACGGCACGAGGCCCGCCTGCTTCAGCAACTGGCCGATCGCGAGCGGCGCACCGGCGAGCGACACCGCGGGAATATCGTCCGGGACGCCGCCCTTCGCACGGTGGTTGAAATCGTCCAGAGCGCGCTCGGCATCGGCTGCCGAGTGGAAGCGCGCCACGATCTCCTGCGCGAGCAGTACCTTGAAGTCGCGCGGATTGCGGCCGCCTTCGGCTTCGCGCCGGAACTGCGCGATCTCGTCGAGGCTGCGGAACGACAGCAGTTCGAAGTAACGCCACATCAGCACGTCCGAAATGCTCATCAGCTTGCCGAACATGTCGGTCGGCTTCTCGCTGATACCGACGTAATTGCCCTTCGACTTCGACATCTTTTCGACACCGTCGAGCCCTTCGAGCAGCGGCATGGTCAGAATGCACTGCTGTTCCTGACCGTATTGCTTCTGCAGCTCCCGGCCCACCAGCAGGTTGAACTTCTGGTCGGTGCCGCCGAGCTCGAGATCGGCGTTCAGCGCGACCGAGTCGTAAC
Source organism: Burkholderia alba (assembly GCF_034721475.1). Classification (NCBI taxonomy): domain Bacteria; kingdom Pseudomonadati; phylum Pseudomonadota; class Betaproteobacteria; order Burkholderiales; family Burkholderiaceae; genus Burkholderia; species Burkholderia alba. Next base: position 29,451 of record NZ_JAWJWL010000017.1, read on the forward strand.
CCTGCATCAGCGGGTACAGAAACTCGTGGATCGAGATCGGCACGCCGCCCTGGAAGCGCTTCGTGAAATCCTCGCGCTCGAGAATCCGTGCGACCGTATAGCGCGACGCGAGCTTGATCATCCCGTCCGCGCCGAGCGGCATCGACCATTCGCTGTTGTAGCGGATCTCGGTCTTGTCGCGGTCGAGCACGAGCGCGGCCTGCTCGAAGTAGGTCTTCGCGTTCATCTCGATCTGCTCGCGCGTGAGCGGCGGACGCGTGGCGTTGCGGCCCGACGGATCGCCGATCAGCGACGTGAAGTCGCCGATCAGGAAGATCACCGTATGGCCGAGATCCTGCAGCTGGCGCATCTTGTTCAGCACGACGGTGTGGCCGATATGGATATCGGGCGCGGTCGGATCGAGGCCGAGCTTGATGCGCAGCGGCGTGCCCGTGGCCGCGCTTTTCGCGAGCTTCTGCGCGAACTCCTCCTCGATCAGCAGTTCGTCGACGCCGCGCTTCGTGACGGCAAGCGCGTGCCGGACTTCATCGGTAATCGGGAAAGCGGGCTTGGAAGTGGGATCGGTGCTCATCGGTGCCAGAAAAGGAATGTCGCGAAAAGAGCGATTTTCCCATAAGTTGCGCGGCGACCGCTTAACGGCGCGCGCCGTTGCGCGGATAATCGGTCGCGACAGGCGCCGGCGGACCCGCCGGCGCCTCCGCAACGACTCAACGGAGCGACCACGTGGCGCCACAACGCACGCAACCCGGCCATCCTGCGGATGGCGTGTACTTCGGCCTGATGTCGGGAACCAGCATGGACGGCGTCGACGGCGTCGCGGTCCGCTTCGAGACCGGCAAACCGCCGGCCGTGCTGTCGGAGGCGTTCGTCGGCTTCGCCGACACCTTGCGCGACGCGCTGTTCGCACTGCAGCACCCGGGCGACGACGAGATCGACCGCGAAGCGGTCGCCGCCAACGCGCTCGCCGCGCGCTACGCCGTGTGCTGCCACGAACTGCTGCGCGGCGCGCACATCGGCCCCGAGCAGGTGCGCGCCATCGGCGTGCACGGCCAGACGGTCCGGCACAGGCCGGAGCGCGGCTATACCCGGCAGATCAACAACGCGGCGCTCCTCGCCGAACTGACCCACGTCGACGTGATCGCCGATTTCCGCAGCCGCGACGTCGCCGCAGGCGGTCAGGGCGCGCCGCTCGCGCCGGCGTTCCACGCGACCGTGTTCGGTTCGCAGGGAGAAACGCGGGTGATCTGCAACCTCGGCGGGATCAGCAACATCACGATCGTGCCCGCGAACGGCGCGACGAGCGTACGCGGCTTCGATTGCGGACCGGCCAACGCGCTGCTCGACGCGTGGGCGCACCGTCACCTGGGCAAGCCCTTCGACGAAGGCGGCAAGTTCGCCGCTCGCGGCACGGTCGATGCGGGGTTGCTCGCCGCGCTGCTCGACGAGCCCTATTTCCGCTTGCCGCCGCCCAAGAGCACCGGCCGCGACCTGTTCAATCCGGCGTGGCTGGATGCGAGACTGACGGCGTTTGCCGCGTTGGCGCCGGAGCACGTGCAGGCGACGCTCACTGCGCTGACGGCCGAGACGGTCGCATCGGACATCGCGCGTCACGCGCCCGACTGCAAGGCGGTCTACGTATGCGGCGGCGGCGCGCGCAATCCGGTTCTGCTGAAGGCGCTGGGCGCATCGCTCGCCGCGCGCGGCGCGGCGGCAACGGTCGCGACGACCGCCGCGTTGGGCGTACCGCCCCAGCAGGTCGAAGCGCTCGCGTTCGCGTGGCTGGCCTACCGTTTCACCGCGCGCGCGGCGGGCAACCTGCCGAGCGTCACGGGTGCGGCAGGCGAACGCGTGCTGGGCGCGCTCTATCCGCGCTGAATCCCCGGTCGCCGCTGCGTCCGGGCATAAAAAAACGGGGCGTCATGCCCCGTTTTTCATTTGATGCGGTGTCCGGTCAGACCGAGAACGACGAGCCGCAACCGCAGGTGGTCGTGGCGTTCGGGTTCTTGATGACGAACTGCGCGCCGTTGAGGTCGTCCTTGTAGTCGATCTCGGCGCCCACCAGGTACTGGTAGCTCATCGAATCGACCAGCAGCTCGACGCCGTTCTTGTTCAGCACGGTGTCGTCTTCGTTGACTTCTTCGTCGAACGTGAAGCCGTACTGGAAGCCCGAGCAGCCGCCGCCTTGCACGAACACGCGCAGCTTGAGCTCAGGGTTGCCTTCTTCGTCGATCAATTGCTTGACCTTGTCGGCGGCCGCGTCGGTAAAGACGAACGGAGCCGGCATCTCGGTGGTTGCTGCGGATTCGGTGACAGCGTTCATTCGAACTCTCCAGTAAGCCATTAGCCGCTATTGTAGGGCTGATCCGAAGATCGTGCTGAAGTCCATGAAATCAACAGGTTCTTGCGTTTTTTACGCCGCGTGCCCTGACGGTCGGCATAAAAAAGCCGCCAGTCCGAGAACTGGCGGCTTTTTTCGGCAAACTCCGCCGCGAAAGCGGAGCGCACCGGAAGCGATTAACGCTTCGAGAACTGCTTGGCGCGGCGTGCCTTGCGCAGACCGACCTTCTTACGCTCGACTTCACGCGCATCGCGCGTGACGAAGCCTGCGCCCGACAGGGTCGGCTTCAGCGTCGCGTCGTAGTCGATCAGCGCGCGGGTGATGCCGTGGCGCACTGCGCCGGCCTGGCCCGTTTCGCCGCCGCCCGACACGTTCACCTTGATATCGAACGTCACGCCGTGGTTCGTCAGCTCCAGCGGTTGACGCACGATCATCAGCGACGTTTCGCGCGAGAAGTATTCAGCGATGGGCTTGCCGTTGACGACGATGTCGCCCTTGCCTGCCTTGATGAAGACACGTGCGACGGCGCTCTTGCGGCGACCCGTGCCGTAGTTCCAGTTACCGATCATGTGGGCTCCCCTTAGAACTCGAGCGCCTTCGGCTGTTGCGCCGAATGCGGATGCGTGGCTTCTGCGTAGACCTTCAGCTTCTTGATCATCGCGTAGCCGAGCGGGCCCTTCGGCAGCATGCCCTTGACCGCCTTCTCGAGCGCGCGGCCCGGGAAGCGTTCCTGCATCTTGCCGAACGTCGTTTCATAGATACCGCCCGGGTAGCCCGAGTGACGGTAGTACTTCTTGTCCAGAACCTTGTTGCCCGTGACCTTCAACTTGCTCGCGTTGATAACGATGATGAAATCACCGGTGTCGACGTGCGGGGTGAACTCAGGCTTGTGCTTGCCGCGAAGACGGCGTGCCACTTCGCTGGCGACACGGCCGAGAACCTTATCCGTCGCGTCAATCACGTACCATTCGCGCGTCACCTCATGGGCTTTTGCGGAAAACGTCTTCATGATCGATCCAAAAATAAAAGCTTTGCCCTGTATTTATTCCTGCTTGGCTGTGTGCGCTTCGAGGCGCGGTGCAGGCTCTCCCTGGGTTTTCCCGCGGGCATGAATGCGGAAAACCCTGAATTATAAAGGAATTCAGACACACCGGTCAAAAAAATCGGGATCGCGTCGAGGATGGGGGGCGGCGCCCGGCCGGTGGCGGCTGCCCGACCGGCCAAAGCTTGCATCGGACGAAAAAAAGCCCGAATCAGTGTTCGGGCTTAATCCACCAAAGGAGGAGGGTGGAGGAGACATGCGGAGGTTGCCGCAGCGCGACAACCAATGACACGCATTATACGAACCCACTTCGCGCAGCACAAGGAAAACTACATTGCGAAACACAATCCCATAATATAAAAAATCAACAACGAAGAGAAAAATCCAGATTTCTCCTTACATATCAGTCATTTGCAATATCTCAGCCGGTCCATCCCACGCCTCGCCCTAGAACAAAACCCCTAAAGATCATACGGATTCCAGTGCCTCCGGATGCAGGCACCGCGTGATGTCCGCCAGCGGGCCGGCGCGTCCCGCACCGCATCAGCCGAGTGCGGCGCGGCGGGCTACAATGGCGGTTCGCAACTGGAACAGGCAACGCCGGAGCTCGAGCATGGAATGCAAAGTAAGCTGGATGGGACAGGACGGCATGGCCTTCGCCGCCGAAACCGGCAGCGGCCACCTTGTCACGCTGGACGGCGCGCCCGATGGCGGCGGCCACAATCTGGCGCCGCGTCCGATGGAAATGGTCCTGGTCGGCACGGGCGGCTGCACCGCTTATGACGTCGTGCTGATTCTCAAGAGAAGCCGTCAGGAAGTGACCGGCTGCAACGTGTCGCTGAAAGCCGAGCGTGCTACCGAAGACCCGAAGGTGTTCACGAAGATCCACTTCCACTTCACGGTGACCGGACGCAACCTGAACCCCGCGACCGTCGAGCGCGCGATCACGCTGTCGCACGAAAAATATTGCTCGGCATCGATCATGATCGCAAAGACGGCCGAGCTGACGCATTCGTTCGATATCGTCGCGCTCTGACGCGAACGCGTAGCGGGCGGCAAAGAAAAAGGCCGGCGTCGAATTCGACGCCGGCCTTTTGTCATTCGAACGGCAAAGCGAGCCGATAAGCCGGATTCTGTGCACGCCGCGCATTCGAAAACGCGCGGCGCGTGGCAGTCATTCCTCTAGGCGCGCCATTACTGACGCGCTCAAGCTTCCTACCCGCAGACGAGACGGGGGCACCGTCCTGCATCCGAAGATGCGCGCCTGCCTACTTGGAATTGCTCCGGGTGGAGGTTACCGTGCCGGCGTACGTTGCCGCAGCCGCGGTGCGCTCTTACCGCACCGTTTCACCCTTACCTGATCCCGGCTTGCGCCGGGCCATCGGCGGTTTGCTTTCTGTTGCCCTGTTCCGCGTGTTGCCACGGATGGCCGTTAGCCATCACCCTGCCCTGGTGGAGTCCGGACTTTCCTCGCCCTCGCCGGTCGGAACCGGCAAGGCCGCGACTGCCTAGCCTGCTTTGCGGCCGCCATTCTAACACCGCGCCCGCAAGCCGACCCGCCGTCAGCCGGGCCGCGCGCGGCGGCCGCCGCGAAACACCCGGGGATCGGCGTAGAACGCCGGCGCATCGTTCGGCGGCCACCAGCCGGGCACGCCGAGCACCGGCAGCGGCGCGAACGCGCGGCTCGTCAGTGCTCGGCCCGCGAGCGTCGCCGCGACGGATTCGTCGAGCCACGCCTGCCGCCGGGCGTCGGGCCAATCGAAATAGGCGACGGGCACGTCGGCGATCCACGCGTGCGCAGTGCATGCCTTGTAAGGATCGACCAGCTTTTCCAGCAGCGCATGGCCGACGATCCGCGTTTCGCAGCGCCGGCCCCACGCGGCGCGGCCGGCCAGCATCAGCGCGGGCCAGTCGAATCCGCGCAGCGCGGCGGCCAGCGCCGGATCAGAGGTCGCGAACAGCGCGGCGTTCTCGTCGAACAGCGTCAGCGCGTCACGAACGCCGCCGCGCACCGGGCCCACGCCGATGGCGTCGATCGCCGCGGACTGCCGCGCATTGAGCACCGCTTTGATGCGCGGATAGCCGTACCAGACGAGCGCATTGAAGAAGTCGTGCAGATTGTGCCGGGTGGGCACTTCGCCCGTCGCGGCGATGTGCGCCTCGTAGGCCACGCCCGGCGGCAGCGCCGATTGGGCAACGAAGCGCAGCGGCAACCCGCGCCCGGTGGCCAGGCGCTGCGCCCGCGCATCCTGGTTCAGCGCGCCGAGATACGCGTCCTCGCCCTGCCGTGCGGCAGCTTGCCAGCGCCGCCCATGCCCGGAAAACGGCGCCAGCCACGGCGCGGACCAGTCGATCCGCGCAAAACCCGCATCGGCGCCGCCCGCCGCCGCGTTCCCGTCGCCGGAAACCGCGGCCGGCCGCGCCGACCCGGGCTCGATCACGCGAGCCGCCAGCCGATCGGCTCGCCGCCGCGCAGCGGCACGACGGGCGTGTCGCCCGCGTAGATCTCCCGCGGCAGCGCCCATGTCTCGCGCCGCAGCGTGACCGACTCCGCGCTACGCGGCAGACCGTAGAAATCCGCGCCGAAGAAGCTCGCGAAGCCTTCCAGCCTGTCGAGCGCGCCGGCCTGGTCGAACGCCTCCGCATACAGTTCGAGCGCATGCAGCGCCGTGTAGCAGCCCGCGCAGCCGCAGGCGGTTTCCTTCGCATCCTTCGCATGCGGCGCGCTGTCGGTGCCGAGGAAGAAGCGCGGGTTGCCCGACGTGGCGGCCTCCACCAGCGCGACGCGATGCGTCTCGCGCTTCAGCACCGGCAGGCAGTAGTAATGCGGCCGGATCCCGCCGACGAAGATCGCGTTGCGGTTGTACAGCAGATGGTGGGCGGTGATCGTCGCGCCGAGCTGGCCCGGCGCCGCGTCGGCATCGCGCACGTAGTCGGCCGCGTCCTTCGTCGTGATGTGTTCGAACACCACCTTGAGCGCCGGGAAATCGCGCCGCAACGGCGTCATGACCCGGTCGATGAACACCTTTTCGCGATCGAACAGGTCGATCGCCGAATCGGTCACCTCGCCGTGGACCAGCAGCGGCATGCCCACTTCCTGCATCGTCTCGAGCGACTTCGCGCACTTGCCGACCAGATCGGTGACGCCCGCGTCGGAATTGGTCGTCGCGCCCGCCGGATACAGCTTCACGCCATGCACGAAGCCGCTGTCGCGCGCGCGGCGGATTTCGTCGGCCGGCGTATTGTCGGTCAGGTACAGCGTCATCAGCGGCTCGAACGTCATGCCCGCCGGCAGCGCCGCCAGGATCCGCGCGCGGTAGGCCTGCGCCTGCTCGGTGGTCGTAACGGGCGGTTTCAGGTTCGGCATGATGATCGCGCGGCCGAACTGGCGAGCCGTATGCGGCAGCACGGCCGCCAGCATCTCGCCGTCGCGGACGTGCAGATGCCAGTCGTCGGGGCGCGCGAGCGTAAGCGTGGCGGGGGAGGAAGCGGTCGAAGCGGTCATGGCAGGCGTCGTGAGGATGGCGGGCGGCGCAGCGGAATGCCGGCGCGGGCCGCGGACTGACCGCAAACCGCAACACGGGGCCGCTTGCGCGCGGATTCCGCTTTTTGCCGCTCAGGGCTCGGTGATATGCTTGAAGCCGTCATTGTACCGGGTCCGCCCGGTCTGTTCCCCCTGCCAGCCTTGCCGCTCCTGCAATATGTGCCAACTCTTCGGAATGAACTGCGCCGAGCCCACGGACGTCACGTTCTCCTTCACCGGCTTCGCAGCCCGCGGCGGGCTCACCGATCATCACGCCGACGGCTGGGGTATCGCCTTCTTCGAAGACAAGGCCTGCCGGCTCTTCATCGATCACCAGTCGTCCGCCACCTCGCCGATCGCGGAGATGGTGAAGCGCTATCCGATCAAATCGAAGAACACGATCGCGCACATCCGCAAGGCCACCCAGGGCCGCATCCTGCTGGAGAACAGCCATCCGTTCATGCGCGAGCTGTGGGGCCGCCACTGGATCTTCGCGCACAACGGCGATCTTCAGCACTACGCGCCCGAGATGGACGGCAGCGTCTACCAGCCGGTCGGCAATACCGACAGCGAGATCGCCTTCTGCGCGCTGATGCAGGGGTTGCGGGAAGCGTTCCCGGGCGCGCAGCCGCCGCTGCCCGAGCTGTTCGAGCGGCTGGGCGAGCTGACGCGCGGCATCACGGATCACGGCGTATTCAATTTTCTGCTGTCGAACGGCCAGGCGCTGTTCGCGCACTGCTCGACGCGCCTGCACTACCTGGTGCGCCGCTGGCCGTTCTCGACCGCGCACCTGATCGACGAGGATCTGTCGATCGACTTCGCGAAATACACGACGCCGGAAGACCGCGTCGCCGTGATCGCCACGCAGCCGCTCACCGACGACGAAGTGTGGACCGCGTTCGAGCCCGGCGAGCTGATGATGTTCCAGTGCGGCGAAGTCGCGGCCCGGATGCAGATCCCGGTACCCGCGATCGTGCTGGAAAAGCTCAGGAATCCCGAGCTCGACGCGTCGGCATCGGCGCCCCGCCGGGCGCCGGCCGCCGCGCTCGCGGAGGCCGGCGCGGGCGAGGACGCGCTCGACTTCTGAACGCGGCGGCGTCGATCCCGCTGCCGCGACGCCGGCGCGCCCGGTCCGGCATCCGTTCGCCGGACTCCCCCGCCGCACTTTCCATCCGCCCATGAAAAAACCGCCCGGCATGCCGGGCGGTTTGCATGGCGCGACTCAGTGCAGGATCTTCGCGAGGAAATCCTTCGCGCGATCAGACTTCGGATTCGCGAAGAAGTCTTCCTTGCGGTCGTCCTCGACGATAGCGCCCTGGTCCATGAAGATCACGCGGTGCGCGACCTTCTTCGCAAAGCCCATTTCGTGCGTCACGCACATCATCGTCATGCCTTCGTGCGCAAGTTCGACCATCACGTCGAGCACTTCGTTGATCATCTCGGGATCGAGCGCCGACGTCGGTTCGTCGAACAGCATCGCGATCGGGTCCATCGACAGCGCGCGCGCAATCGCGACGCGCTGCTGCTGGCCGCCCGACAGCTGACCCGGAAACTTGTTTGCGTGCGCCTTCAGACCGACGCGGTCGAGCAGCTTCAGGCCCTTGTCGTTCGCCTCGTCCTTGCTGCGGCCGAGCACCTTGATCTGCGCGAGCGTCAGGTTTTCGGTGATCGACAGGTGCGGGAACAGCTCGAAGTGCTGGAACACCATGCCGACCTTCGAACGCAGCCGCGACAGGTTGGTCTTCTTGTCGCCGACCGACTGGCCGTCGACCAGGATCTCGCCCTGCTGGAACGGCTCCAGACCGTTGACCGTCTTGATCAGCGTCGATTTGCCCGAGCCCGACGGGCCGCACACGACCACCACTTCGCCCTTCTTCACTTCCGTCGTGCAATCCGCCAGCACCTGGAACTGGCCGTACCACTTCGACACGTTCTTAATGGAAATCATCTTGTGACCTTTTTCTGGAGACCTTTGACCAAGGCGGACGCCATCACGCACACCACGAAATAGCAGGCACCCGCAAACAGAATCATCTCGACGTTGGTGCCGTCGCGATCGCCGATGTTGGCCGCCGTGCGGAAGAAGTCCGCGAGGCTGATCACGTACACGAGCGACGTATCCTGGAACAGCACGATTGCCTGGGTAAGCAGCAGCGGCACCATCGCGCGAAACGCCTGCGGCAGGATCACGAGGCGCATCGCCTGTCCGTAGTTCATGCCGAGCGCGAACGAGGCGTTCACCTGCCCGCGCGGCACCGCCTGGATGCCGGCGCGAATGATCTCCGAATAGTACGCGGCCTCGAACAGCGAGAACGCGACCATCGCCGAGACGAGCCGGATGTCGACGGTCGGCGACAGTCCGAGCAGCCCCTGCAGGATCTGCGGCACGATCAGGAAGAACCACAGCAGCACCATCACGAGCGGAATCGAGCGGAACACCGTCACGTAGATCTGCGCGAACCACTGCAGCGGCTTCACGCCGGACAGCCGCATCAGCGCGAGCATCGTGCCCCACACGATCCCGACCACGATGGCGAGCAGCGTGATCTTGAAGGTCACCACGGCGCCCGTCCACAGGGTAGGCAGCGCGCCGGGAATACTACTCCAGTCGAACTGGTGCATCACTTGCCTCCGATATAGCCGGGCAGCCTGGAGCGGCCTTCGACCCAGCGCATGAACGTCATGACGACGAGATTGATGATCACGTAGGCGATCGTCACGGCGATGAACGATTCATACGTCTGCGCGGTGTAGTCGACCAGTTGGCGAGCCTGCGCGGACAGGTCGAGCAGGCCGATCGTCGAGGCGACCGCCGAATTCTTGAAGATGTTCAGGAATTCCGACGTAAGCGGCGGCACGATGATCCGGTAGGCGACGGGCAGCAGCACATAGCGATACGTCTGCCATTGCGTGAAACCCATCGCGAGACCGGCCGCGCGCTGGCCCTTCGGCAGCGCGTTGATGCCCGAGCGCACCTGCTCGCAGACGCGCGCGCCGGTGAACAAGCCCAGGCAGACGATCGACGCGGTGAAGAACTGCGTGCCGGGCGGCAGTTGCTTGATCCAGTCGCCGACTCCCTTGGGCAGTAGCTCGGGAATCACGAAGTACCAGATGAAGAACTGCACGATAAGCGGAATGTTCCGGAAGATCGCCACGTACAGTGTGCCGATCGCCGACAGCCATTTGTTCGGGGACGTGCGCAGCACGCCGAACAGCGAACCGACGACCAGCGCGATCAGCCAGGCGACGAGCGACACTTTGATCGTCACCCAGAAGCCCGACATCAGCCAGCCGAGATAGGTAGTCGGCTCGCCGGTCGAAACCGGACTCAGAAAGATGCCCCAGTTCCAGTGGTAAGACATAGCAAGACTCCAACAAAAAGAAACGGAAGAAGCCGGGCCTCTTCCGTTTCGTCAGCGCTTTTATTGCACGAACGGATGCGGGATCAGTCGAGCGCCTTGTCGTTCGGATTCGCGTAAAGCTTCTTCATGTCTTCGCTCAGCGGGAAGTTCAGGTTCAGCCCCTTCGGCGGGATCGGGTTCTCGAACCACTTCGAGTAGATCTTCACCGCTTCGCCCGACTTCTCGACCTGCACGATCGCGTCGTCGACCACCTTCTTGAACGCCGGATCGTCCTTGCGCATCATGCAGCCGTACGCTTCCTGCGATTGCGGCGTGCCGACGATCACCCAGTTGCCCGGCTGCTTCGCCTTCGCGCGTTCGCCCGCGAGCAGCGCGTCATCCATCATGAACGCGGCGGCACGGCCCGTTTCCAGCGTCTGGAACGATTCGCCGTGATCCTTCGCGCTGATGATGTTCATGCCCATCTGCTTTTCGTTGTTCATCGCGCGCAGCAGGCGCTCCGACGTCGTGCCCGCCGTCGTCACGACGGTCTTGCCCTTCAGGTCGGCGAAATCCTTGATGCCCGAATCCTTGTTCGTCATCAGGCGCGTGCCGATCACGAAGATCGTGTCGGAGAACGCGGCCTGCTTCTGGCGGTCGAGATTGTTGGTGGTGGAGCCGCACTCGATGTCGACGGTGCCGTTCTGCACCAGCGGGATGCGGTTTTGCGACGTCACCGGAATGTTGCGGACCTGCAGGTTCGGCAGGTTCAGCGTCTTCTTGACCGCATCGACGACCTTCATCTGGAAGTCGCGCGAGTAGCCGACCACCTGTTGCTTTTCATCGTAATACGAGAACGGAATCGAGGATTCACGGTGACCCAGTGCAATCACGCCCGTGTCCTTGATTTTCTTCAGCGTGCCGGTTTCCTGGGCGATGGCGCCACCCGCGAACGCGCTCAGTGCAGCAGCCATCAAAATTGCTTTCTGGAACTTCATTGTTGTCATCTCCTTGGCGAAAACCCGCGCCAGTTTATCAAAGTAATTTTTCTGAAAGTAATGGTTGTTAACCACACTCCCGAGCCGGCGGTGCGACGCATGGCCGGACGCCTCCCGCGTCCGCATGCGCAAACGGGCGGCACCGCATCCGGTGCCGCCCGCAAAGGCATGATACGGCCGCTTCGGCCGTATCATCAATTGATCGGAATCAATCGATCAGGGGTACAGGCCGCGCAATTCGCGCGCCATCAGGATCCGCTTGCACGCGACGATGAACGCCGCCGTGCGCACCGACACCTGGTGCTCTTCCGAGACCGCCCACACGCCCGAGAACGCTTCGCGCATCACGCGCTCCAGGCGATGGTTGATCTCGTCCTCCGTCCAGAAGAAGCTCGAGAAATCCTGCACCCACTCGAAGTACGACACGGTCACGCCGCCCGCATTCGCGATCACGTCGGGGATCACGAGCACGCCGTTGGCGGTCAGGATGTCGTCGGCCGCCGTCGTGGTCGGGCCGTTCGCGCCCTCGACGACGATCTTCGTGCGGATCTTCGAAGCGTTCTTCTCGGTGATCTGGTTCTCGAGCGCGGCCGGGATCAGGATCTCGGTCTCGACCGTCCAGAACTCGTCGTTCGGCATCGGCTCGGCGCCTGCGAAACCCGCCACGCCGCCCGTCTGGGCCACGTGCTCGAGCAGCTTGGCCGAATCGAGGCCGGCCGGCTGATAAATCGTGCCGGTGTGGTCCTGCACCGCGATGACCTTCGCGCCGGCTTCCTGGAACAGCCGCGCGGCGATCCCGCCGACGTTGCCGAAGCCCTGCACGGCGATGCGCGCGCCTTCGATCTGCACGCCCTTCTTCTTCGCCGCTTCGCAGCCGACCACGAACACGCCGCGGCCGGTTGCTTCCTTGCGGCCGAGCGAGCCGCCGAGCGCGATCGGCTTGCCGGTCACGACACCGGTTGCAGTCTGGCCCTGGTTCATCGAGTAGGTGTCCATCATCCACGCCATCACCTGTTCGTTGGTGTTGACGTCCGGCGCCGGAATGTCGGTGTTCGGGCCGATGATGATGCCGATTTCGCTGGTGTAGCGACGCGTGACGCGCTCCAGCTCGCCGCGCGACAGCTTGCGCGGGTCGACGCGGATGCCGCCCTTCGCGCCGCCGTACGGCACGTTGACCGCCGCGTTCTTCACCGACATCCACGCGGACAGCGCCATCACTTCCGACAGCGTCACGTCCTGGTGGTAACGCACGCCGCCCTTGCCCGGGCCGCGCGACACGTTGTGCTGCACGCGATAGCCTTCGAAGTGCGCGACGGTGCCGTTATCCAGCTCGATGGGCACGTCGACGATCAGGATGCGCTTCGGGCGCTTCAGCGTTTCGAGCCAGCGCGACAGCGAGCCGAGATACGGCGCGACGCGGTCGACCTGCTGCAGGTAGTTGCCCCAGGGGCCAAGCGCGTCGGCGTTCAGGTACGAGGGAATGGATTGAACGGACGACGGGGACTGCGATTGCGAAGACATGGATTCTCCAACGGTCAACGGATGCGCACATTGTCGAAAAAGCGGATTTCGAAATCCAATGCCGTTTGCTTATTCGATTATGCGTTTCCTGCATGATCGCGCTTTTGCGCGAAAAACCGCGTGCTATGCGCGTGAACGGCGTCAATCCGCCCGCCATTCGGCGCGGCCGCCCGCCGGCGTCAGCGCACGCCCCCCTCGAGCTCGTCGCGCACCGCGTCCCACAAGGCCCGCACGAGCGTCTGGCGCGGCTCGTCGCCCTGCGCGGCGAGCTTGTCCCGGTACAGCCGGATCTCCATCGTCAGCGTGAACGGCTCCGCGCCGCCGCCCTTCGGTGCCCGGTCCAGCCGGATCAGCCGGCCGCCCGCCACCGCGTCCTCCACCGCGCTGTGCGGCAGGAACGCGACGCCGTGGCCCGCGAGCGCCATCGCCTTCAGCCCCTCGGCCATGTCGGTTTCATATACCTTGTCCAGATAGAGCGGCATCCGGGCATTCGCGATGATCACCTCGGTCATCCGCCCCAGATACGCGTTGGGCGTATACGAAAGATAGGGCACCGGCGCGTCGGCGGTGCCGGGTAGCGCGTAGCGGGCGCGACCGGCACGGGCCGGCACGGAGAACGGGCTGATCGGCTCGACGCCGAGCGTGAGCATGTCGTAGCGCGCCGGATCGAGCGCGACCGGGTGGCTCGGGTGGTGATAGCCCATCACCAGGTCGCAGCCGCCCTCGACCAGCGACAGCACCGCATCATGGACGTTGAGCGCGCGCAGCCGCGTGTGAACCGGCCCCATCTTCGCTTCGATCCGCTGGAGCCAGCGCGGGAAATACGTCAGCGACAGCGTGTGCGGCACCGCGAACTCGATGGTGGGCACCGGCGCGCCGACGTGGCCGCGCAGCAGCGTGCGGGCTTCGTGCGCCTGCGAAAGCATCGCGAGCGCCTGCTCGTAGAACACCTGGCCGGCCTGCGTGAGGCGGGTCGGATAGACCGACCGGTCGATCAATTCGGTGCTGAGCCACGCCTCCAGCGCCTGGATCCGGCGCGAGAACGCCGGCTGCGAGACGTGCCGCAGTTCGGCCGACCGGCTGAAGCTGCGCGTCTCCGCCAGCGAAACGAAGTCTTCGAGCCATTTCAGTTCCATGCGGACCTTGGTTGCGAGCACGCGAATGAGAAGCCCGCATTTTACGCGGGCGCCCGCCGGCCGTATCCGCCTCGCGCACCAGCGCGGCGCCGCCGGCACGGGCGCGGTGCCGGCTCGCGTATCGCGCGCCTGCCGGCGGTGCGCACGACGCGGCGCAACGGCGCTCGCGCCGGCGCGCCCGTCGCGCCGGAAGCCTTGATGCGCGGCCCTCGCCGCGCATCAAAACACGGCCCGGACACGGTGGCATGAAGCTTGCAAAAAGCTTGACCGGCCGGCCCGCCGCGGCGGCGCCACCCTCCCACCGCATTCCGCGAGGCCCATCCCATGAACACACTGCGCACGTCCCTTCGCAGCGGCAACTGGCGGTCGCTGCTCGCCTGCTTTCTCTACTTCGATACGGGCTTCACCGTCTGGGTGCTGTACGGCCCGCTCGCGCCCTTCATCAGCAAGGACATCGCGATGACGGCCGCGCAGCAGGGCTTTCTGGTCGCGGTGCCGGTGCTGGCCGCCGCGATCCTGCGGGTGACGCTCGGCAACCTCTATCAATCCGCCGACGGCCGCCGCATCGCGCTGATGGGTGTGCTGCTGTCCGCGCTGCCCGCCGTCGTCCTGCCGCTGCTGCCCGGCACGCCGTCGTACACGCTGCTGCTCGTGCTGGGCGTGTTCCTCGGAATCGGCGGCGCGAGCTTCGCGGTGGCGCTGCCGATGGCGGGCAGCAGCTATCCGCCGAAGGTCCAGGGACTGGTGCTCGGGCTCGCCGCGGCGGGCAACATCGGCGCCGTACTCGACGGTCTCCTGTTTCCGCATATCGCCGACGCGCTCGGCTGGAAATTCTCGACCGCCGCCGCGTTGCCGCTCCTCGCGATCGCCGGCTTCGCGCTGTTCGCGTGGGGCGACGACCGAGGCGAAAAATCGGGCAGCGCGCCGCGCGCGTTCGGCGCGTTCCTGATCACGCTGATCGGGCTGATCGCGCTGGTGCTCGCGGTACACGCGGGCCTGTTCGGCGCCGGCAAGACCGGCGTCCTGCTGCTGCCGGTCATGGGTGCGCTGCTCGCGATCGCCGTGCTGCCCGCGCGCTACCGCACCGTGCTCGCCGAGCGCGATACGTGGGTCGTGATGCTGATCTACAGCATCACGTTCGGCGGCTTCGTCGGGATGTCGTCGTACGTGACGCTGCTGCTCACGACGCTCTACCAGATGCCGAAGCTCGAAGCCGGGCTGTTCATGTCGCTGCTCGCGTTCCTCGGTGCGATCGTGCGGCCGTTCGGCGGCCATCTCGCCGACCGGATCACCGGCGTACGCGCGCTGATCGTGCTGCTCGCCGTGATCGCCGCCGCGGACTTCGGCTTCGCCGCGTGGATGCCGCCGCTCGCGGGCGGCATCGCGCTGCTGGTGTGCCTCTATCTCGCCTTCGGGCTCGGCAACGGCGCGACGTTCCAGCTCGTCCCGCACCGCTGGCAGGGCAAGACCGGCCTGCTGTCGGGCATCGTCGGCGCGGCGGGCGGCATCGGCGGCTTCTATCTGCCCGTCGTGATGGGCATCGCGCGGGAGAGCACCGGCAGCTACCAGCTCGGCTTCGCCACCTTCGGCGCGCTGGCCGCCGTCGCCAGCTGCGCGCTCGTGCTGCTGCGGACCCAGTGGCTGCGCTGGGCCGCCCCCGCGGATGCGCCGGCCGCCGTCGCCGCGGGCTTGACGGGGGTTCCGCTCGGCGCCGCGACACGCGCCGGCGACTGAGATCGCCCCCTTCCGGCGCGCGCTCGCGGGGCCGGCGCGCGCCAATGGTAAAATTCGCGGTTCTCCCCTTCACGTTTGAACCGGCCGCCAAGCCCCGCCCGATCATGTCCGACACCCGTCCCGATACTCTTTTCGCCCTCACCGCGCTGTCGCCGCTCGACGGCCGCTACGCCAGCAAGACCGAAGCCCTGCGCGAATGGCTGTCCGAAGCCGCGTTCATGCGCCACCGCGTCGCCGTCGAGGTGCATTGGCTGATCGCGCTGTCGCGCGCCGGCTTCGACGAAGTGCCGCGTTTCTCCGAATCGTCCGAACAATTCCTGCTGCAGCTGGTGGAGCGCTTCACCGCGCACGACGCCGCCCGCATCAAGGACATCGAGCGCGTGACGAACCACGACGTGAAGGCGGTCGAGTACTGGCTCAAGGAATCGGTCAAGGGCCAGGCCGAGCTCGAGAAGGCGAGCGAGTTCATCCACTTCGCCTGCACGTCCGAGGACATCAACAACACGTCGCACGGGATGATGCTCGCCGGCGCGCGCACCCATGTGATCCTGCCCGCGCTGCGCACCGTGCACCAGCGCCTCGTCGCGCTTGCGCACGCGCACGCCGAGCAGCCGATGCTGTCGCGCACGCACGGCCAGCCCGCGAGCCCGACCACGCTCGGCAAGGAAATCGCGAACGTCGCGGCCCGCCTCGCCCGCGCGATCGAACGGATCGAGCGCGTCGAGATCCTCGGCAAGATGAACGGCGCGGTCGGCAACTTCAATGCGCACCTGTCCGCGTATCCGCAGTTCGACTGGGAAGCGTTCGCGCGCGACGTGATCGAGAACCGCCTCAAGCTCGCGTTCAATCCGTACACGATCCAGATCGAGCCGCACGACTACATGGCCGAGCTGTTCGACGCGATCTCGCGCGCGAACACGATCCTGCTCGACCTCGACCGCGACGTCTGGGGCTACATCTCGCTCGGCTACTTCAAGCAACGGACGAAGGCCGGCGAGATCGGCTCGTCGACGATGCCGCACAAGGTCAACCCGATCGATTTCGAGAACTCGGAAGGCAACCTCGGCCTCGCGAACGCGACACTGCGCCACCTCGCCGACAAGCTGCCGGTGTCGCGCTGGCAGCGCGACCTGACCGATTCGACCGTGCTGCGCAACATGGGCGTCGCGCTCGGCTATTCGCTGCTCGCGTACGACGCGCTGATCCGCGGCCTCGACAAACTCGAAGTGAATCCGCAGCGCCTGAACGACGATCTCGACAACTGCTGGGAAGTGCTCGCGGAGCCGGTGCAGACGGTGATGCGCCGCTACGGCATCGAGAACCCCTACGAACAGCTGAAGGAGCTGACGCGCGGCAAGGGCATCACGCGCGAAGCGCTGCGCGACTTCATCGGCGGCCTCGCGATCCCGCAGGACGCGAAGGATCACCTGCTCGCGATGACGCCCGGCTCGTATATCGGCAAGGCCGTCGAGCTGGCGAAGCGGATCGGCTGACGCGTCGCGGGCGGCGGCTTCCGGGCCGCCGCCCGCCGGTGCCGGCCCAGAAAAAGGCGGCCCCCCGCGGGCGCCATTTTAAATGGAGGCCCCCCCGGGGGGGGGGGCCCCCGCCCCCCCCCCCCCCGCCGGTGCCGTCCATGAAAAAGGCGCCCTCGCGAGGGCGCCTTTTTCATGGACGGCGGCACGTCGGCCGCGGGTTCAATGCTGCTGCGGGCTGCCGATCGCCTGCATCACCCGATCGACGATCTGCTCCGGCGACAGTTCGATACTGACTTCGATCGCCTCGTCGGGACCCGGCTCCTCGAGCGTATCGAGCTGGCTTTGCAGCAGCGACGGATCGAAGAAATGGCCGGTGCGGGTTTTCAGACGCTCGCGCAGCACGTCGAACGAACCTTTCAGGTACACGAACCGCACGTCGCGGTCGTTGCCGCGCAGCACGTCGCGATATGCGCGCTTGAGCGACGAGCACGTGAACACCGCCGTCTCACCCGCGCGCTGCTTCGCCTCGATGGCGTCGCGGATCGACTGCAGCCACGGCCGGCGGTCCTCGTCGGTCAGCGGGATGCCCTGGTGCATCTTTTCCTTGTTGGCGGCGCTGTGGAACGCGTCGCCGTCGGTATAGCTGCACGACAGGCGCTCCGCCAGCATCTCGCCGATCAGCGATTTGCCCGCGCCCGATACGCCCATTGCGATCAAGATCATTGCACTACCCCTTCGTTACAGAACGGTGCCGAGCAGCATCGTGAATCCGAGCCCGAGCACCGAGATGATGGTTTCGCACAGCGTCCAGGTCTTGAACGTCTGGCCGACCGTCATCCCGAAATATTCCTTGATGAGCCAGAAGCCGCCGTCGTTGACGTGCGAGAAGATCAGCGAACCCGAGCCCGTCGCCAGCACCAGCAGCTCCGGCTTCACCGTCGCGCCCGCGGCCGCCGCGATCGGCGCGACGATGCCGCACGCGGTCGTCATCGCGACGGTGGCCGAGCCCGTCGCGAGACGGATCAGCGCGGCGACGAACCAGCCGAGCAGCAGCGGCGACAGATGCGCCTGCGACGCGGTGGCGACGATCTGCTGCGAGATGCCGCTGTCGCGCAGGATACCCCCGAAACCGCCGCCCGCGCCGACGATCAGCGTAATACCCGCGATCGGCGCCAGACACTCGCTGCAGAACTTCTGGATCTGATCGCGATTGAAGCCCTGCTTCGCGCCGAACGTCCAGAAGCTCACCAGCACGGCGATCAGCAGCGCGACGTCGGACGTGCCGATGAAGCGCAGCAGGTTGTTCGGCAGGCTCTTCGGCGCGAACAGCAGGTCGGCCCAGCTGCCGATCAGCATCAGGCCGACGGGCAGCAGGATCGTGAACAGCGTGATGCCGAAGCTCGGCAGCTCGCGCGGCTTGCCGCTGCCGGCGTTCGAATCGACGAACTGCGCGGCGAGCGGATTGTTTTCCGGCAGCTTGATGTACTTGTGGATCAGCAGCGCGAACAGCGGACCGGCGATGATCGCGGTCGGCACGCCGACGATCAGGCCGTAGGCGATCGTCTTGCCGATGTCCGCGCCGTACTGCTGGACCGCGAGCAGCGCGGCCGGGTGCGGCGGGATCAGACCGTGCACGACGGACAGCCCGGCCACCATCGGCAGGCCCACGAGCAGCAGCGACTTGCCGGTGCGCTTCGCGACGTTGAACGCGATCGGGATCAGCAGCACGAAGCCGACCTCGAAGAACACCGGCAAGCCGACGATGATCGCGACGAACATCATCGCCCAGTGAATGTTCTTCTCGCCGAACCAGTTGATCAGCGTCGTCGCGATCCGTTCCGCACCGCCCGACTCGGCCATCATCTTGCCGAGCATCGTGCCGAGGCCGACGACGATCGCGATGTGCCCGAGCGTATTGCCGTTGCCGGTTTCGAACGACTTCACGATCTTGTCCATCGGCATGCCGACGACGAGACCGAGGCCGAGCGACACGATGATGAGCACCAGGAACGGGTAAATCTTGTAGCGCGCGATCATCAGGATCAGCGCCGCAATCGCGATCACCGTGTAAATCAGCAGCATGCTGCCTTGGACAGCCTCCATGTGGCACTCCTCCTTGGAATCAATCGGGCCGGACGCGAACCCACGCGGCGTCCGGCTGTACAGTTCTCCGAAACAGGGCGAGGGTAACCCGCCCGTAAGGACGCTGAATTCTACTTTTGTTTAGTCGTCAATGATAGAACCGGTTCCATAAGCAAAAACCCTCATAAAACAAGCACTAATGCGTGCTGTTCACGAGGGTTTCGGGAACGACGGCAACGGGAATCGCCGCTCAGCGCGCCAACTGGCTCGCCGCCTGCGCAAGGCGCGTCACTTCCGCCCAGTCCTGCGCGGCAAGCGCCGCCTTCGGCGTGAGCCACGAACCGCCGACGCACACGACGTTCGGCAGCTTCAGGAAATTCGGAGCCGATTCGACGGTGATCCCGCCCGTCGGGCAGAACCGCAGTTCCGGGAACGGGCCGTGGAATGCCTGCAGCATCGGCACGCCGCCCGCCTGCTGGGCCGGGAAGAACTTCACGATCTCGTAGCCGAGTTCAAGCGCGGCGATGATGTCGGTGGGCGTCATCACGCCCGGCAGCAGCGGCAGGCCCGCGTCCTGCGCGGCCTGGTGGATGTCCCGCGTCAGGCCGGGCGACACGCCGAACTGCGCGCCCGCCTGCTTCGCCTGCGCGCACTGCTCAGGCTTCGTGATCGTGCCGACGCCGACCACGATATCGTCGGCCAGTTGGCTCGCGCGCTCGATCGCCTTGAGGCCCGCATCGGTACGCAACGTGATTTCGAGCACCTTGACGCCCCCCGCGTGCAGCGCGCGCGACACGTGCTCGCCCTGTTCAACCGATTCGAACGCGAGCACCGGGATCACCGGGCCCAGCTTCACGATTTCGCCAATCGTCTTCATCGATGCCACTCCTTTCGTTATGCCGTGACGCGGACGGCTTCGCCGACCAGCGCTCCGAAAACCGACGCGCCCTGTTCCGCGGGCGCCGCCGCCGAACGAAACACGCCGAACAGTTCGCGGCCGAAGCCGACTTCGTTATCCGCCTGGTGCTCGGGCTGCGCGACCGGGCGTGCTGCCCATTCCGCCGCATCGAGTTCGACGTCGAGCACGCCCGCATCCGCGTCGATCACCAGCGTGTCGCCCGTGCGCACCTTGCCGAGCGGGCCGTTCAGCAGCGCCTCCGGCGACACGTGGATCACCGCCGGCACCTTGCCCGACGCGCCGGACATCCGGCCGTCGGTCACCAGCGCGACATGAAAGCCCTGATCCTGCAGCACGCCCAGCAGCGGCGTCAAACGGTGCAGTTCGGGCATCCCGTTCGCGCGGGCGCCCTGGAAGCGCACCACCGCGACGAAATCTCGTTTCAGTTCGCCGTTGTCGAACGCGGCCTGCACGGCTTCCTGCGAATCGAACACGATCGCGGGCGCCCGCACCTGGCGGTGCTCGGGCGCGACCGCCGAAATCTTGATCACGCCGCGCCCCAGCTTGCCCTGCATCAGGCGCAGCCCGCCGTCCGGCTGGAACGGCTCGCCGATCGGCCGCAACACCTTCGCGTCCAGGCTTTCCGCGACGGCCGGCAGCCACTGCAACGCGCCGTCGATCAGCTTCGGTTCATGAGTGTAGTGCGCGAGGCCCCGGCCGGCGACGGTCGTCACGTCCTCGTGCAGCAGGCCGCCTTCGAGCAGGTTGCGCACCAGGAATGCCGTGCCGCCCGCCGCGTGGAAATGATTCACGTCGGCCTTGCCGTTCGGATAGATCTTCGCGAGCAGCGGCACCGCGGCCGACAGCGCGTCGAAATCGTCCCAGTCGATCAGGATGCCCGCCGCGCGCGCGATCGCGACGAGGTGCATGGTGTGGTTGGTCGAACCGCCCGTCGCGAGCAGCGCGACGATGCCGTTGACGACCGCCTTCTCGTCGACCACGTGGCCGATCGGCGTGTAATGGCCGCGCTCGACGGTCAGGTCGAGCACGCGCTTCGCGGCCTGCGCGGTGAGCGCGTCGCGCAGCGGCGTATGCGGATGCACGAACGCGGCGCCCGGCAGATGCAGGCCCATCACTTCCATCAGCATCTGGTTGCTGTTCGCGGTGCCGTAGAACGTGCAGGTGCCCTGGCCGTGATACGCGGCCGATTCCGCCTCGAGCAGCGCGTCGCGGCCCACCTGGCCGGTCGCGAACTGCTGGCGGATCTTGGCCTTGTCGTCGTTCGACAGGCCGCTCGACATCGGGCCGGCCGGCACGAAAATGGTCGGCAGATGGCCGAACTGCAACGCGCCGATCAGCAGGCCCGGCACGATCTTGTCGCAGATGCCGAGGCACAGCGCCGCGTCGAACATGTTGTGAGTCAGCGCGACCGCCGTGCTCATCGCGATCACTTCGCGCGAGAACAGCGACAGTTCCATCCCCGGATTGCCCTGTGTCACGCCATCGCACATCGCCGGCACGCCGCCCGCGAATTGCGCGACGCCGCCATGCTCGCGCGCGGCGACCTTGATGAGATCCGGATAATTCTTGTACGGCGCGTGCGCGGACAGCATCTCGTTGTACGACGAAACGATGCCGATGTTCGGCTCGCGGATCGCCTTGATCGCAAATTTGTCATTGCCTTCGAGGCCCGCGAAGCCGTGCGCCAGATTGGCGCAAGACAGTGCGCCGCGCGCCGGGAAGCGACCCTGCGCCCCCTCGATGCGGCGGAGATAGGCCGAACGGGTCGGCCGGCTGCGTGCGATCACGCGCTCGGTCACTTTCGCAAGAGTGGGGTGCAGCGAGGCCATGCTGGGGCGCTCCTCTAAAGCCGGGCCGGGCCGGCATGCTGGAATCGTGGGGACGATCGCCGATGTCGATCGAACGGCGCGAGTTTAGTAGAAAAACTACAAACCCGCAATCTCGCGCCGCAGCAAAGCCCCGTATCGAATTCACTTCGCCTCTGCAAATATAGGACATAACTTAGTATAAACCCTAGGTAACACACTAAACCGACCGGTCGTTCAGCTAGAAAATTTATGTAGATTTTCTACATATCGACCTGAGATACTAGCGACCACCCCATTCCCGCGATCGTCCGCCGTTCATGCTCTCCCGAATCGAAGCGCTCCGCGCGCAACTACGCCCCTCCGAACGCAAGCTGGCCGATTACATGCTCGCCGCGCCGCGCGAGGTACTCGACCTGTCGATGACCGACCTGTCCGCGCGCGCCGGCGTCAGCCAGCCGACCATCGCGCGCTTCTGCCAAGCACTCGGCTGCAGCGGCTTTCGCGAATTCAAGATCCGGCTCGCGCAAAGCGTCGCGCCCGGCGTGCCGTCGGTGTATCGCGACGTCGAACCCGACGAGCCCGCACCCGGCATCATCGGCAAGGTGTTCGACCGGACGATCGGTGCGCTGATCGAGGTGCGCAACACCTTGTCGGCGGGCAGCGTCGCCGATGCGATCGAACTGCTCGCGCACGCGTCGCGCATCGAGTTCTACGGCGCGGGCGGCTCGGGCATCGCCGCACAGGACATCCAGCACAAGTTCTTCCGGCTGGGCGTGCCGAGTGTCGCGTATTCGGACCCGCACACGTTCTCGATGTCGGCCGCGCTGCTCGGCGCGAACGACGTGGTGGTCGCGATCTCGAATACCGGCCGCACGCGCGATATCGTCGATGCGGCGCGCTCCGCGCTCGCGTGCGGCGCGGAGGTGATCTCGATCACCCACAGCAATTCGCCGCTCGCAAAACTGGCGACCGTGAGCCTCGCGTCGAACATCGCGGAGGAAAACGACGTGTTTTCGCCGATGACGTCGCGGATGTCGCATCTCGCGATCGGCGACATCCTCGCGGTCGGCGTGGCGCTGCAGCGCGGCCCCGACCTGGTCGACCGGCTCGGCCGCGCGAAGGAGGCCATCACGCGGCGGCGGATCGATGCGAATGCGAAGGAAGTGAAGGAAACGAAGCGCTGACGACGCGGCGCGTCAATGTGCAACGGCACCTTGAAGGCGCTGTCGCGACGATGCCGTCGGCGCACGCCACGCCCGGCATCGGACATCGGAAGGCTTGATCGCCGAGCAAGTACGCGGCCGGCGTCGCGCGTAAAGGACGCGACGGGATGACCGCCCGATACCGCGGCCCAATGCAAAACGGCGCCGCGAGGGCGCCGTCGTCGAGGGTCGGCCCGGCCGGGCGCGCAATCAGAACGGCTTGATCACCGCGAGCGCCACCGCCGCCAGCATGCCGAGCACCGGCAACTCGTTGAACACGCGATACCACTTGTCGGAACGCCGGTTCTCGCCGCGCTCGAACACCTTGAGCAGGTACCCGCAATACGCGTGATAGACGAGCAGCAGCACCACGACGGTGAGCTTCGCATGCACCCAGCCCTGCCCGCGTCCGATGCCGATCACGAGCCACAGCCACAGCCCGCAGGCCAGCGCCGGCACCGCGATGAAGGTCATGAAGCGGAACAGCTTGCGCGCCATGATCAGCAGCCGGCGCACCGCGGCCGGCTCCGTTTCCATCGCGAGATTCACATAGATGCGCGGCAGGTAGAACAGCCCCGCGAACCATGCGGCGATCAGCACGATGTGGAAGGTCTTGACCCAGAGCATTGCCATCGATCCGCCCTCCGTTATTGACGGCCTTCGCCGTGTCCGAACACGACGTACTTGAGCGACGTCAGTCCGTCGAGACCGACCGGACCGCGCGCGTGCAGCTTGTCGTTCGAGATGCCGATTTCGGCGCCGAGGCCGAATTCGAAGCCGTCGGCGAAGCGGGTCGACGCGTTCACCATCACGCTCGCCGAATCGACCTCGCGCAGGAACCGCATCGCGCGATCGTGATCTTCGGTGACGATCGCATCGGTGTGCGCGGAACTGTAGGTATTGATGTGCTCGATGGCGGCGTCGAGATCGTCGACGATCCTGATCGCCAGCACGGGCGCGAGATATTCGGTGCGCCAATCCTCCTCGGTCGCGTCGACGAGCGGGCCCACGCCCGCCGCGGCGAGCACCGCGCGCGCCGCCGGGTCGACGCGCAGTTCGACATCCTTGTCTCGATACAGGCGTCCGAGCGGCGGCAGCAGGTCGGCGGCGATGCCGCGCGCGACCAGCAGCGTTTCCATCGTGTTGCAGGTGCCGTAGCGATGCGTCTTCGCGTTGTCGCACACGGTCAGCGCCTTCGCGTGATCCGCGCGATCGTCGACGTAGACGTGGCAGATGCCGTCGAGATGCTTGATCATCGGCACGCGCGCCTCGTTGATCAGGCGCTCGATCAAGCTCTTGCCGCCGCGCGGCACGATCACGTCGACGTACTCCGTCATCGTGATCAGCTTGCCGACCGCCGCGCGATCGGCGGTCGCCACGACCTGCACCGCGTCTTCGGGCAAGCCCGCGGCCCGCAACCCCTCGCCGATCAGCTGCGCGAGCGCGGTGTTCGATTCGAGCGCTTCCGAGCCGCCGCGCAGGATCGTCGCATTGCCGGATTTCAGGCACAGCGCCGCGGCGTCGATCGTCACGTTCGGACGCGATTCGTAGATGATGCCGATCACTCCGAGCGGCACGCGCATCTGGCCGACCTGAATGCCGCTCGGCCGGTACTTGAGATTGCCGATCTCGCCGATCGGGTCCGGCAGCGCGGCAACCTGGCGCAGCCCCTCGATCATCGTCCTCAGCGCTTTCTCGGACAGCGTGAGGCGATCGACGAACGCGGCGTCGAGGCCTTTCTCGCGCGCGCGGGCGACATCGCGCGCATTGGCGGCCTTGAGCGTCGCGGCGTCACGTTCGATCGCCTGGGCGACCGCGTCGAGCGCGGCATTCTTCGCGGCGGTCGTGGCGCGGGCCATCGCGCGCGAAGCGCGCCGGGCGCGACGGCCGACGTCCGTCATGTATTGATCGATATCCATCGTGGGGCTCGGAGTGCCCGCCGCGCAATACGGCGGGAAACGATTAACGAAAACGGGCGGGCGCGGGCGGCGGGGACAGGCCGGCTCGCGCGCCGCCGGTATGCAGGATTGTAAGCGCGACGCGCGAACCCCGCTCAGGCCGGGCGACGCGATGCCGCACCGGGCGGCGGGGCGGCCGGGCGGGCGCTCTGCGCGCTCGCGACCGTCATCGCCAATTGGAACAAGCCGTCCCAGGGATCCGGCGGCGGCTCGTTCCGGCCCCGCGGCGCGCCCGGCGTCGCGCCGGACAGCCCCTTGACCTGACGGTCGAGCCGGGCGGCGAAAGCCAGCGCCTTCTCGAGCACGCTTTCGGACACGCGGGCAAGCGCGGGGCCGATCAACCGCTCGCGCGGGCCCCATACCCGGTTCTCGCGAACCAGCACGGCAAGCGGCTTGCCCGCCGTCACGCCGCGCTTGATCCGCAGCAGCGTGCGCAATTCCTCGACGACTGCCCACAACACCAGCACCAGCGCCTCGCCCTCGCCTTTCAGCCCGTCGATCATCCGCGACAGTCGCGCGGCATCGCCCGCGAGCATCGCCTCGTTGAGCTTGAATACGTCGTAGCGAGCCACATTCAGCACCGCGTCCTGAATCTGTTCGAGCGTCAGCGGCCCCTGCGGATACAGCAGGCCGAGTTTCTGGATTTCCTGGTGCGCGGCGAGCAGATTGCCTTCGACACGCTCCGCGATGAACTGCAACGCACGCCGCCCGTCCTCGCCCGCCGGCGCCCGCTGCCCCTGCATGCCGAGCCGCTGGCCGATCCAGTTCGGCAACTGCGCGCGATCGACCGGATCGATCTTGAGCGCGACGCCGGCATTCATCAGCGCGGTGAACCACGCGGACTTCTGCGTCGCCGCATCGAGCCGCGGCAGCGTGACGAGCGTCAGCACGTCGGGATTGCCTGCGCCCGCGAGCGTCTTCAACGCATCGGCGCCTTCCTTGCCCGGCTTGCCCGACGGAATCCTCAGTTCGACCAGTTGACGATCGCCGAACAGCGACATCGACTGGCTCGCGCCCAGCAGCGAACTCCAGTCGAAGCTGCGCTCGACGGTGAACACCGAGCGCTCGGTAAACCCCGCCGCGCGCGCGGACGCCCGGATCCGGTCGCACGCTTCCTGCGCGAGCAGCGGCTCGTCGCCGTACACGGTGTACAGTCCGGCGAGCCCTTTCGCGAGATGCGCTTCCAGCGCGTCCAGTCGCAATTGCATCGGGTTATGCGCTCATCGGTGAGAAGAACACGCGGCGCTCACAGCGGCGGCGGCGGCAGCGGCGCGCGCGGCGCGACGCCCGGCACCGTTTCGCCCGGCCCCGGGTTCAGCGTGCGCACGATCGCGAAACGGCGCATCAACTGATCGACCGCGTCGTTCTGCATGTCCGCGTACAGGATGTCCGACTCCTGCGCCTTCGCGTTCGCGTACTGCGAGTTGTACGTCATCGCGCGGTTCAGCGCGATCACGCTCGGGGCAATCAGCAGCGCGCCGTCCTTGTTGGTCAGCGTGTAGCTCATCGAGTAATTGAGCTGGTATTCCTGGGCGGTGCCGTACTGATCGAGCGTCAGCGTGCTCTGGCCGCGCGATTCGGATACGTGCAGCACCGCGTCGGCATTGGCGATGGTCTTTTCGATCACGGTATCGCTGCCGCCCTGGATCATGCGCGTCAGCCGTGCCGCCACGACCGGCTGCGCCCCTACGATCACGAGGTGCTTGAACACGTAATCCTGCTGCCCGCGCAGCTGGAAACCGCACGCGGACAGCATCGCCGCGCTGCCCACGAGCATCAAAAACGATCTGCGAATCACCTTCGCTCCTTGCTGGTTCGTCGTTCTGGTCGCGTGCTTCGTCAAACGACGACGTTCACGAGACGGCCCGGCACGATAATGATCTTCTTCGGCGGCCGGCCCTCGCTGAACTTCGCGAAACCATCGTCCGCGATCGCCGCCGCCTCGATGTCCTCGCGGCTCGCCGCCTTCGCGATCTTCAGCGCGCCGCGCACCTTGCCGTTCACCTGCAGCACGAGTTCGATCTCGGCTTGCTCGAGCGCCGCCTCGTCGACCTTCGGCCACGGCGCATCCAGCAGCGAGCCGAATTCGTCGGCATAGCCGAGCGTCTGCCACAGCTGGTACGTGATGTGCGGCACGACCGGATACAGCACGCGCAGCAGCACGCCGTAGGTTTCGCGCAGCACGGCGGGCGTCGCGCCCTTCGCGCCGTCGATCGCATTCAGCATCTTCATCGCGGCCGACACCACCGTGTTGTACTGCAGCCGCTGATAGTCGAAGTCGGCCTGCTTGAGCACGCTGTAGACCTCGCGGCGCACCGTCTTGTCGACTTCGGCCAGCTGCGCGGCATCGAACGACGCGGGCACGGCCAACGCCGCCTCGTTCGCGGCGCCGAAGCCCCACACGCGGCGCAGGAAGCGGCTCGCGCCCTCGACGCCCGCGCCCGACCACTCGAGCTGCTGCTCGGGCGGCGCGGCGAACATCGTGAACAGGCGCGCGGTATCGGCACCGTACTGATCGATCAGCACTTGCGGGTCGACCCCGTTGTTCTTCGACTTCGACATCTTCTCGACGCCGCCCAGCACGACCGGCTGGCCGTCCGTGTTGAGCACGGCGCCCGTCGGGCGGCCCTTGTCGTCATGCGACAGCGACACGTCGAGCGGGTTGTACCAGGTCTTCTTGCCGGACGCGTCCTCGCGGTAGAACGTATCGTTCAGCACCATCCCCTGCGTAAGCAGGTTCTTCGCCGGTTCGCTGAACTTGACGAGGCCGAAGTCGCGCATCACCTTGGTCCAGAACCGCGTATACAGCAGATGCAGGATCGCGTGCTCGATGCCGCCGATGTATTGATCCATCGGCATCCAGTAATCGGTACGCGCATCCACCATCGTCGCGGCGCCGGGCGCCGCGTAGCGCGAGAAGTACCACGCCGAATCGACGAAGGTGTCCATCGTGTCGGTTTCACGCTTCGCGGCCGCGCCGCACTTCGGGCAGGCGCAGTTGACGAACGCCTCCGATTTCGCGAGCGGGTTGCCGGTGCCGTCCGGCACCAGATCTTCCGGCAGCACCACGGGCAGATCCTGCTCGGGCACCGGCACGTCGCCGCACGTCGGGCAGTGGATGATCGGGATCGGCGTGCCCCAGTAGCGCTGGCGCGAAATGCCCCAGTCGCGCAGGCGCCAGGTCACCCGCTTGTCGCCGAAACCGCCCGCCTTCAGGTCGGCCGCGATCGCGTCGACCGCCGCGCCATAGGCGAGACCGTCGTACTTGCCGCTGTTGATGCAGACCGCGATGTCCTTGTCGCCGTACCACTCCTGCCACTCGTCGAGCGAATAGGTGCGGCCTTCCGCCTCGATCACCTGCCTGATCGGCAGGTCGTATTTCTTCGCGAACGCGAAATCGCGCTCGTCGTGCGCGGGTACGCCCATCACAGCGCCTTCGCCGTAGCTCATCAGCACGTAGTTGCCGATCCACACCTCGACGGGCTCCTGCGTCAACGGATGCGCAACCGTGAAACCGGTGGCGACGCCCTTCTTCTCCATCGTCGCCATGTCGGCCTCCGCGACGCCGCCGCGCTTGCACGCGTCGATGAACGCCTGCAGGTCCGGCCGGCCCTGCGCGAGGCGCGTCGCGAGCGGATGCTCGGCCGCGATCGCGCAAAACGTGACGCCCATGATCGTGTCGGCGCGCGTCGTGAACACGCGCAGCAGCTTCTGTTCGCCGTCGAGTTCGTACGGGAAGCCGAAATTGACGCCGAAGCTCTTGCCGATCCAGTTATGCTGCATCACCTTCACGCGCTCGGGCCAGCCGAGGCCGTCGAGGTCGTTCAGCAGTTCGTCCGCGTACTGGGTGATCCGCATGTAGTACATCGGGATCTCGCGCTTCTCGATCAGCGCGCCCGAGCGCCAGCCGCGTCCGTCGATCACCTGCTCGTTCGCGAGCACGGTCTGGTCGACCGGGTCCCAGTTGACCGTGCCGGTCTTCTTGTACGCGATGCCCTTCTCGAGCATCTTGAGGAACAGCCACTGGTTCCACTTGTAGTAGTCCGGCTTGCAGGTGGCGATCTCGCGCGACCAGTCGATCGCGAGCCCGATCGACTGCATCTGCTTCTTCATGTAGGCGATGTTGTCGTAGGTCCACTGCGCGGGCGGCACGCCGTTCGCCATCGCGGCGTTCTCGGCCGGCATCCCGAACGCATCCCAGCCCATCGGCATCAGCGTGTTGTAACCGTTCATCCGCAGATAGCGGTACATCACGTCGTTGATCGTGTAGTTGCGCACGTGCCCCATATGCAGCTTGCCCGACGGGTAAGGCAGCATCGACACGCAATAGAACTTCGGCTTTTTCGAGTCTTCCGTCGTCTTGTAAGCATCGACGGCACGCCAGTCGCTCTGGGCTGCGGCTTCGACGTCGGTGGGTACGTATCTTTCTTGCATGGTGTGGTCGGACTAGGCTTGGGGCGGTGCGCCCGGGCGCACGCGCGCGGAGTGGATCGAGATTCGCGCTTCCCCGGCATCCGGGGAAAGGGTCGATTATACCGTCCGAGCCGGCCGGAAAGGCCGGCCGCGCGGCGAAGGCGGGTGTTCAGGGGTGCCGGGCGGGCGCCGCGGCCGGGCGCGGCGGCATGTCGGTGACGAAGCCGATGCGCGCCAGGCCCGCCTGCTGCGCGGCGCCCATCACCTGCGCGACAGTTTCGTAGCGGGTCGAGCGCTCGGCCCGCAGGTGCAGTTCAGGCTGCTCGCTGCCCGCGGCGGCCTCGCGAAGGCGCGCGCCGAGTGCATCGAACGCAATCGGCTGATCGTTCCAGTACAGCTTGCCCGCGCCGTCGATCGACAGCGTGATCGTGTCCGGCGTGTCGCGCGCTGGCGCGGCCGCCACTTTCGGCAAGTCGAGCCGGATCGCGTGGGTCAGCAGCGGCGCGGTGATGATGAAGATCACCAGCAGCACGAGCATCACGTCGATCAGCGGCGTCATGTTGATGTCCGCGATGGGCGCCGCCGTGTCCTTGTGATCGAGCCCGCCGAATGCCATGCGCGTCTCCCGGAGCCGGAACCGTTACGCGGACTCGCCGCACACGAACACGTGCAGGTCGCGGGCGAAACCGTCAAGCTCCTCGGCAAGCTGACGCACGAGCCGCCCGAGGATGTTGTACGCGAGCACGGCCGGAATCGCGACCACGAGGCCGAATGCCGTCATGATCAGCGCCTCGCCGACCGGCCCCGCGACGTTCTCGATCTGTGCCTGCCCGCTCGCGGCGATGCTGCCGAGCGCATGGTAGATGCCCCAGACGGTGCCGAGCAGCCCGACGAAGGGCGCCGTGCTGCCGATCGACGCGAGCAGCACCTGGCCGAATTCGAGCCGCCGCTGCGACCTGAGCATCGCGTGGCGCAGCGCGCGCAGCACGCGTTCGCCGCGCTCGACCCGGGCGGCCAGCGCGCCCGGATCGGCGTCGTTCGCCGCGTCGCGCGCCGCTTCCGCGAGCGGCGCGAACACCCGCTCCCGGTCCGCCGCGCGCAGCGCGGCGATGCCGTCGTCGAGCGTGGCCGCGCGCCAGAATGCCGCCAGCGCGCCCGGCCCCTGGCGCTTCGCGCGCACCAGCACCCAGGCCTTCACCAGCAGGAAACACCAGCTCGCAACCGACATCGCGAGCAGCACATACGCGACCGCGTGCGTGACCGCGTCGCCGCTGTCGAGATAGTGGAGGATGCCGGTCGGCGTCGCCATCGGAATCGGTCGGCGGCTCAGCGCAGGCCGAGCACGTCCTGCATGTCGAAGCAACCGGCGGGCCTGCCGGCCAGGAAATGCACCGCGCGCAATGCGCCCTGCGCATACGACACCCGGCTCGCCGACTTGTGGGTGATCTCGATCCGCTCGCCGATCCCGGCGAACAGCACCGTGTGGTCGCCGACGATGTCGCCGCCGCGAATCGCCGCGAAACCGATCGTCGACGGATCGCGCTCGCCCGTCAGGCCGTGACGGCCGTAGACCGCGCATGCTTCGAGCGAGCGGCCGAGCGCGCCGGCAACGGTTTCGCCCATCATCAGCGCGGTGCCGGACGGCGCATCGACCTTGTGACGATGGTGCGCCTCGATGATTTCGATGTCGTAGCCCTGCGCGAACTGCCGCGCGGCGAGTTCGAGCAGCTTGAGCGTCACGTTGACGCCGACGCTCATGTTCGCCGAGAACACGACGCCGATCTGGTCGCCCGCCGCGCGCAGCTGCGCCTTTTGCGGCTCGGTGAAGCCCGTCGTGCCGATCACGAGCTTCACCCGGTGGCGCAGCGCGGCCTCGAGATGGACGAGCGTGCCTTCCGGACGGGTGAAGTCGATCAGGAAATCGGCGGCGGCGAACACCTGCTCGATATCGTCGGTCAGGCGCACGCCCGTTTCCTTGCCGAGGAACGCGCCCGCGTCCTCGCCGAGCTGCGGCGAGCCCGCACGGTCGAGCGCGCCGACGAGCGTTGCGTCCGGATCGTTCAGCACCGCTTCGATCAGCATCCGGCCCATACGGCCGGACGCCCCGGCAATGGCAATCTTGTTGGACGACATGCGGCTACCTGCTTACGAAAAGAAGACGGGCGGCCTGCGCCGCCCCGTGTTGACGTCGGACTGCCGGCTCAGCCGCCGGTTCCCGCCGCGGGGGCGGTCAACGGCTGGTTCGGCAGGTTGTCGGTGCCGGTCGGGCCGACCGGCTGAGTCGAATCGTTCGGCACCGTCGGCTGGGCCGGGCGGTGGAACTGGAACTGCGGCTGGATCGCCGGGCTCGCGCCGGGCGGCATGCCGCCCGGGGTCGGTGCGGTGGGCGCGTTCTGCGCGGACGGCGCGAAACGGCCTCCGCCCCCCGTGCCCTGGCCGGACACCTGGCTGGTCGCACGGTTCGCCGCGCGGGCCGCCTGCGCGTTCGCATCGGCGTCCGGCGTACCGGACAGGTCCGGCGGCAGCGACGCGCCGGCCGGCTGAGGCGGCGCGTCGGCGGCGGCCGTCGTGGCCGGCTGCGCACCGCTCGCGGCGACGGCCGCGGCCGCCTTGGTCTTCTTCTTGCCGCGCCGGTCGCCGTCGATGTCGGCGAGCAGATCGAGTTCGGACGGCAGATTGTCGGCGCCCGTCCAGCTGACGAGGCGGTCGCTCGCGAACGTCAGCACCAGGTCGCGCTGCTGGACGACCGACGTCGAGCCGCGCTTGAAGTAGAACAGGTAGTCCCAGCGGTCCGCGTGGAACATGTCGGCCAGCAGCGGCGTGCCGATCAGCGCGCGCACCTGTTCGCGCGTCATGCCGGCCTGCAGTTGGGAAGCCTTTTCCTGCGAGACGAAGTTACCTTGCACAACCGTGATGCGATACGGCGTAATGCTCTGCGCGATGCGTTGCGTCACGCTGTCGTACGACGAACAACCAGCCAGCGCAGCAACGGCGGCGGCAGCGATGATGGCACTCCGCATGCGGCTCCTCTGAAAATGCAAAAGAGATGTTGGAATCATTTCCCTCACCGTGCTGGCCCGTTGCGCAGGCCGCGCGAGTTTTGTCAAAGATGACTGAAACGGCGAAAAGCCGGTACTATTGAAGCCCTGCATTGTACTCTAGGGATGCCTAGCCATGACCAATCCGACCGATCTCAAAAATATCGGGCTGAAGGCCACCCTACCGCGCCTCAAAATTCTCGAAATTTTCCAGCAGAGCCCGGTACGCCATCTGACCGCTGAAGATGTCTACCGCAGCCTGCTGCACGAAGAACTCGACATCGGCCTCGCCACCGTCTACCGCGTACTGACCCAGTTCGAGCAGGCCGGCCTGCTGTCGCGCAGCAATTTCGAGTCCGGCAAGGCCGTGTTCGAGCTGAACGAAGGTTCTCACCACGATCACCTGGTCTGCCTCGATTGCGGCCGCGTCGAGGAGTTCTTCGACGCCGAGATCGAAAGCCGCCAGCAGTCGATCGCCAGGGAACGCGGCTTCAAGCTGCAGGAGCACTCGCTGGCCATGTACGGCACCTGCGCGACGGAAAACTGCCCGCATCGCAAGCACTGAAGCTTACAGAAACCTGCAGCCGCGCGCTGCCGAAAAAAAGCCCGGTCGGCGTCGAGCCTGAACCGGGCTTTTTTTCGTCCGCCGCCGGGCACCGCGTGTCAGACGACCGACAGGTGGCTCGCCTCGGCAGCGAGCCGCCAGCCTGTGTCGAGCGCGATCTCGTCGCAGTTCGGCTGACTGCCGCCGCGATCGACGACGATGAAGTCGCTTACGCGGTCGAGCGCAAGGAGCGGATGGTGCCAGACGCCCTTCGCATAATTGATCCCCTGCCAGCCTTCCGCCATGAACGCCCGCATCCGCGCCGGATCGAAATCGCCCGCCGGCGCGACCACGATCGCATAGCGGGCCACGGCGGCCAGCGGAATGAACGCCTGGCTCCCGAACGGATGCCGCTCCATCATCACGATCTCGATCGGCTCGGCGCGAGGTTGCGCGCGAAACATGCTGACGAGCGGGCGCCCGCCCGCGTCGGACACGTCGATCGACGCCAGGTCGTGGAAGCGTTCGGTCGTACCCCCATTGATCGGGAAGCGGCGCGCGCCGTCCAGTTCGATCACATCGCCGAACGGAGCGAATGCCGCGCGCGTCAGCCGCTCGATGCGCAGGATGCGCTGAGTTTCCATGCCCGCCCCCGCTATGCCAGCTCGCCCCACAGACGCAGGCGCGACACGCCGCCGTCCGGGTAGATATTGAAGCGCACGTGGGTGACGGGGCCGAGCGCCGCCAGCTGCGACTCGAACGTATGGACATGGTCCATCGACAGCGGCTGCTCGGCGAGCAGCACCGGCCAGAACATCGCCTGGGTCACCAGCGACTCGTCGGTGCCGCCGACGACGCTCGCCGCCTGCAGCGAACACCGGTCGGGGAAGTTGCCCTTGAAGTGCGCGGTGTCGACTTCGACCCTGCGAATCACGCCCGGACGCGCGAGCGCGACGATCGCCCAGTCGTTGCCGGGCTCGCGGCGGCGGCGGGTTTCCCAGCCGTCGCCCATGTTGACGCCGCGCCCCGGCATCAGCATCTGCGACGCCGGACCGAAATGCTGGTTGTTCGCCGCGACCAGGTACGCGCCGTTCTCGACCGCCGCCAGATCGACCTGCTCGCCGCGCGCCGCCCGGCTCCAGTCGCGCTGCGGCTGGCCGTACACGCGCAGGCGGGCAAGCCCGCCGTCCGGATAGAGATTGACGCGCAGGTGCGTGAACGGCCGCGGATCGGCGACCTCGACGTAATGGTGCTGATTGCCCTGCAGCGTGGTGGCGGGCACGAGCGCCTGCCAGTCGGCGCTGTCAGGCGGCGTGTCCTGGTCCGATACGCACGCATCGATCGACGCGGCCGGCGGGAAATTGCCGGTGAAGTGGCTGGTGTCGAGATCGACGCCATGCACGACGCCCGGCCGCGCAAGCCTGACGACGCAGAAGTCGTGGCCGGTCGTGCGCTTGCGGCGGGTTTCCCAGCCGTCCATCCATTTACCGTGATCGTCGTACTTGCCCGGGATGAACACCGCCGGCTCCGGGCTGAGCATGCGCTCCTTCGGCGCGAAGAATTCGTCGCTCGCGAACAGCGCCTGCGCGCCCAGGCGCGGGTCGGCGAGATTCATGTAGCGTCGCGTGAACGCGGGAGCGTTCGGATCGAGAATCGGGGCAGCCATGTCGTCTCCTGTGTTGTTCGAGTTTCGAGCCGGCCCGCGCGCGGACCGGCTCGACGGCGGACGCCGTCGCGCCCGCCGCGGGATTCAGTGCGCCGGCGCGTGTCCGTCGCCCGCCAGCGCATCGGACGCGCCGGCCTCGCCGGCCGGCACGTAACGCAACTCCTGGTTGAGCACACGGTGGGCGCGCGCCTTGTCGATGTCGTTTTCCCAGACCGCGACCACGACCGTCGCCACGCAGTTGCCGAGCAGGTTGGTCAGCGCGCGGGCAATGCCGACGAACCAGTCGACGGGCAGGATCAGCACGAGGCCGAGCACCGGAATCGCGGGGATCGCGGACAGGGTCGCGGCCAGGATCACGATCGCCGAGCCGGGGATGCCGTGCGCGCCCTTCGACGTCAGCAGCGACACGAGCAGCACGAGGATCAGGTCGTGCGCGGACAGCGGCGTGTTGGTGGCCTGCGCGATGAACAGCACCGCGAGCGTCAGGTAGATCGAGAAGCCGTCGAGGTTGAACGAATAGCCGGTCGGAATCACGAGGCCGACGGTCGAATCCTTGACGCCCATCCATTCGAGCTTGCGCATCACCTGCGGCAGCACGGCATCCGACGACGCGGTGCCGAGCACGATCGACAGCTCCTCGCGCAGATAGCGGATCAGCTTGAATACGCTGAAGCCCGCCAGCCGCATCACGATGCCCAGCACCACCGCGACGAAGATCGCGCAGCTCGCGTAGAACACGATGACGAGCATCCCGAGCTGCTTCAGCGACGCGACGCCGTACTTGCCGGTCGTGAACGCGATCGCGCCGAGCACGCCGAGCGGCGCGAGCTTGATGATGAAGCCCATCACGCGAAAGAACACGTGCGACAGCTCCTCGATCAGCGAATTGACGCGCTGCGCCTTGTCGCCGAGCAGCGAGAGGGCCGAGCCGAACAGCACCGCGAACACGAGGATCTGCAGGATGTCGCCCTTCGCGAACGCGTCGATCGCCGTGTCGGGGATGATTCTCAGCAGGTAGCCGGCGGTGTCCTTCAGGCTCTGCGCGTTCTTCGCGTAGTCGGCGAGCGAGGCCGGATCGAGCGAGTGCAGATCGATGTTCATGCCGACGCCGGGACGGGTCAGCCACGCGAGCGCGATACCGATGCCGAGCGCGAGCGTGGTCATCACCTCGAAGTAGATCACCGCTTTCAGGCCCACCCGGCCGACCTTCTTCAGATCGCCCGCGTTCGCCATTCCGCTCACGACGACGCAGAACACGATCGGCCCGATCACCATCTTGATCAGCTTCAGGAAACCGTCGCCCAGCGGCCGCAGCGACTGCGCGAAATGCGGGAAGAACGCACCGAGCGCTACCCCGATCACCAGGGCGATGACGACCCGGCCAAACAGCGAATTGAGAAACTTCGACACGGCGTGCTCCCGTTCCAGCGGTTGTGGATTCGTCTGTTCATACTGGTAAGACCAGTACTGTTATGGACGATAGTAGGAAGCCGATATAGTCGAGTCAAGGTCATCCAAAATAGGGATTACCCGCGCAATACGCGCCTCGAATTCGTACTGGAAAGGTCACCGGATCATGGCTTTCCCCAAGCTGGGGCACGCGCTCCGGCGGCCGGTTTACAATGCCGGTCAGACCGGAGAATCAGTGAAATCCATGAGGCATGTTCCGCACACCGTCACCGATGCCGCCATCGCCACGATCCGCGACCGGATCGAGGGCGGCGTCTACCCCGTGGGCAGCTTGTTGCCCGCACAGCGCCAGCTGTCCGAAGAACTGGCGATCAGCCGCGCGTCGCTGCGCGAGGCGCTGTCGACGCTCGAAGCGCTGGGCATGCTGACGATCCGGCCCGGCAAGGGCGTCTACGTGGAACGCGCGCAGGCGAGCGCGGGCCATGCATGGCGGTTCGCCGAGCAGTCGTCGCTGCCCGACACGTACCAGATGCGCTTCGCGCTCGAAGGCTTCGCGGCCAGGATGGCGGCGCTCGCGGTCAGCGACGACGATCTCGCATGGTTCGAGGACAACATCGCCGCACTGCAGATCGCACTCGCGAACAACGCCCTCGACGAGGCATCGCAGCTCGATTTCGACTTCCACATGCGGATCGTCAATCTCGCGGGCAACGCGGCGATCGAGTCGATCCTGCGCGGCAGCGCCGACATCATGAAGGAAAGCCAGCGGATGCCGTTCTACCGGCGCGAGCTGGTGCTGTCGACCTATCACGAGCATCGCGCGATCCTCGACGCGCTAGTCGCCCGGGATCCCGCCGCCGCCGGGCTCGCGATCGAAACGCACATCGCGAACGCCGCGCAGCGCGCCGGCGTCCACTTCCCCACGCCCCGCGCCTGACCGCGCACCGCGCGGCTTCAACGCCGCCGCGCGGCCGGTGCCGCTAGCCTCGCATTTCCTCCACGCACGCGGCGAACGCGCGCGCCGCCGCGCTCCGGTACGCGCCCTGGCGGGCCAGCAGCGCCGCCGTGCGCCGCGGCAGCGCCGGCTCCATCCTGACCACGCAGACCGCGTCGTTGCGCTCGGCGATCGCCGCCGGCAGCACGGTCGCAAGCCGGTCGCCCCGCACCGCCTCGATGATCGCGTTGATCGCATTGACCTCGATCGCGACGCGCGGCGTCACGCCGTGCGCCGCGAAGTACTGGTCGATGCTGGTGCGGGTCGCGAACACGCGGCTCAGCAGGATCAGCGGCTCGTCGGCCAGCTCGCGCGGGGTCAGCGGCCGGCGCCGGCGCGCATGGCGGTGCCCGCGGCCCACCACGGGCGCGAGCGTCTCGTCCCACAGCGGCGTCGCTTCGATGTCCGCCAGCTGTGCCGGCACGAACCCGAACCCCAGGTCGAGACCATCGTCGGCGAGCAGCGCCTCGATCTGCTCCTGCGGCAATTCCTGAATCGTCAGCGTCAGGTTCGGATGACGCGCATGGAAACGCTCGATAAGCGATCCGATCAGGTAAGCCGTGAATGTCGGGGTCATCGCCAGCCGCAGCGACCCGCTGTTCAGATCCTCCACGTCATGCAGCGCGCGCCGGCCCGCGTCCAGCTGCTGCAGCGCGGCTCGCGCATGCCGCATGTACACGCGGCCGAACTCGGTGAGCCGCACGGTCCGGCCTGAGCGGTCGAACAGCGGCACGCCGAGCGTGTCCTCGAGTTGCCGGATCTGCTGCGACAAGGTCGGCTGCGACACGTGGAGCGCATCGGCGGCACGCGTGAAATTCCCGTGCTCCGCCACGGCGAGGAAATAGCGAATGTGTCTCAGCAGCATGGCCTTCCAGGTATTGGTTTTTCCTATAAAAACAATAATAAACTGGTCTTGGACGCTATGAATTAAATCCCGCATCCTGCCGTGAATCGTTCCCGACTCTTTCGCAGGAGCCACACCATGCAGGACATCATCAAGGGATTTCTGAAATTCCAGCGCGACGCCTTTCCGGCGCGCGCCGCGCTGTTCCGCCAGCTCGCCGAGAGCCAGCAGCCGCGCGCGCTGTTCATCTCGTGCTCGGACAGCCGGCTCGTGCCCGAACTCGTCACGCAGCGCGAACCCGGCGAGCTGTTCGTGATCCGCAACGCCGGCAACATCGTGCCGTCGTTCGGCCCGGAGCCGGGCGGCGTGTCCGCGTCGGTCGAATACGCGGTCGCCGCGCTCGGCGTGACCGACATCGTGATCTGCGGCCATTCCGATTGCGGCGCGATGACGGCGCTCGCCACCTGCCGCTGCCTCGATTCGATGCCCGCCGTGCGCGCCTGGCTGCGCTACGCGGATGCGGCGAAGGCCGTGCACGGCGCGCGCCGCTACGACAACGAACGCGAACGGGTCGACGCGATGGTGCGCGACAACGTCGTCGCGCAGCTCGCGAACCTCGCGACTCATCCGTCCGTGCGGCTCGCGCTCGACCAGGGCCGGCTCGCGCTGCACGGCTGGGTCTACGACATCGGCACCGGCGCCATCATCGCGCTCGACGGCGCGACCCGGCGCTTCGTATCGCTCGCCGATCATCCGCACGTCTGCGCGACTCCGTCGCGACTCGACGCCGCGGCCTGACACCCCTCTATCACCCACCTGAAACCTGGAGCCCGCATCCATGCAATCGCAATTCAGCCAGACCGCCCGCGAAGCCCTCACCGAACGCGTCATTGACGCCAAGGTCCGCCTGAACCTGACGTTCGAGCAGATCAACGAGGGCACCGGCCTGAGTATCGCCTTCGTCACCGCCGCACTGCTCGGACAGCATCCGCTGCCCGCAGAAGCGGCCCAGCGGATCGCCGCGCGGCTCGGGCTCGACGACGCCGACGCGCGTCTGCTGCAGACGATCCCGCTGCGCGGCAGCCTCCCGGGCGGCGTGCCGACCGATCCGACCATCTACCGTTTCTACGAGATCCTGCAGGTCTACGGGACGACGCTGAAGGCGCTGGTCCATGAGCAGTTCGGCGACGGCATCATCAGCGCGATCAACTTCAAGATCGACATCAAGAAGGTCGACGACCCCGAAGGCGGCTCGCGCGCCGTCATCACGCTCGACGGCAAATACCTGCCGACCCGTCCGTTCTGATCCGCCCGTTCCGATCACCCGGACCGGGCCGCCGCGCGGCCCGGTCCGCTTCCCCTATCCTCTTTCATCGGTTCACGCCCTACCCACCCATGCAGCCGGCTCTCACTCCCCCGCCCCTGACGCGCGGCATGACGCTGCTGTTCGCCTGCGCGTGCGGCATCGTCATCGGCAATCTCTATTATTCGCAGCCGCTGCTGGTCGCGATCGCTCACAGCTTCGGCCGCGCGCCGGCCGAACTCGGCTACCTCGTCACGCTGACCCAGCTCGGCTACGCGGGCAGCCTGCTGCTGATCGTGCCGCTCGGCGACGCGCTCAATCGCCACACCCTGATCGTGCGCCTGCTCGCCGTCAACGTGATCGCCCTGCTTGCCGTCGCGTTCAGCACGCGCTACGCGTTCTTCGTCGCCGCGAACATCTGTGTCGGCTTCGTGACCTGCTCGACGCAGTTGCTGGTGCCGTTCGCCGCGTCGCTCGCCGACGACCGCTCGCGCGGCCGCGTCGTCGGCACCGTGATGAGCGGGTTGCTGCTCGGCATCCTGCTCGCGCGCGTGGCGTCGGGCGCGCTCGCGGACTGGTTCGGCTGGCGTGCGGTGTACGGCATCGCCGCGCTGCTGGTCCTGGTGCTGACCGTGGTGCTCGCGATCCGGCTGCCCCGCGACCGGCGCGACGAGCGCCTCGACTACCGCGCGCTGATGCGCTCGCTCGCGACGCTCGTGCGCAACCAGCCGACGCTCGCGCTGCGCTCCGCGTACGGCGCGCTGGTGTTCGCCTGCTTCAGCCTGCTGTGGACCGGCCTGACCTTCCTGCTCAGCCAGCCGCCGTACGGCTACAGCGAAGCGCAGATCGGATTGTTCGGCGTGGTCGGCGCGGTAGGCGCGCTGGCCGCCAATTCGGCCGGCCGGCTCGTCGACCGCGGACACGGCAACGCGGCTACGGGCCTGTTCGCCGCCGCCGTGCTGGCATCGTTCGCGTTGATCGCGAGCGGCGCGCATTCGCTGGCCGGCCTGATCGCGGGCATCCTGCTGCTCGACGTCGGCGTGCAAGGCTTGCACATCTCAAACCAGAGCGTGATCTACGCGCTGGCGAGCGATGCGCGCAGCCGGATCACGACCGTCTACCTGACCAGCTATTTCATCGGCGGCGCATTGGGTTCGAGCAGCGCGAGCTTCGCATTCGGCATCGACGGCTGGCGCGGCGTATGCATCGCGGGCGCCGCGCTGTCGAGCCTGCTGCTCGCGCTGTGGGGCGTCTCGCAACGGGTCGGCGAGCAGCGCATCACATCGTGACGCCCGCGCACGGGAACGGCCGGAACGACACGGCGCCGGACCTGGAAATCGGCATACGGGAAATCGGAAGGAAGAACCGGCATCGATGCCGGCCGCGCGACGCGCGTTGAAGCGGACCGTCCGGCGGCATGCGTTGATCGCGCACCACCGGACCCGTCCGAACGGCGGCGCCGGAGCCGGCGTCGCCGCGTACAGCCGGCTTACTTCGCGTTCGCGAACGCCACCGCCGTATCCAGCATGCGGTTCGAGAAGCCCCACTCGTTGTCGTACCAGCTCGACACCTTCACCAGACGGCCCGACACCTTGGTCAGCGTCGCGTCGAACGTCGACGAAGCCGGGTTGTGGTTGAAGTCGATCGAGACCAGCGGCGCGGTGTTGTAGCCGAGGATGCCCTTCAGCTCGCCTTCCGCCGCGTCCTTCATGATCGCGTTGACTTCTTCCACCGTCGTATCGCGCTTAGCGATGAACGACAGGTCGACGATCGACACGTTGATGGTCGGGACGCGGATCGCGTAGCCGTCCAGCTTGCCGTTCAGTTCCGGCAGCACCAGGCCGACGGCCGAAGCGGCGCCCGTCTTGGTCGGAATCTGGCTGTGCGTGGCCGAGCGCGCGCGGCGCAGATCCTCGTGGTACACGTCGGTCAGCACCTGATCGTTCGTGTACGCGTGAATCGTCGTCATCAGGCCGGTTTCGAGGCCGATCTTGTCGTTCAGCGGCTTGACGAGCGGCGCGAGGCAGTTGGTCGTGCACGATGCGTTCGAGATCACCGTGTGCTCGGCCTTCAGCACGTTGTGGTTCACGCCGTAGACGATCGTCGCGTCGACGTCCTTGCCGCCCGGCGCCGAGATGATCACCTTCTTCGCGCCGCCCTTCAGGTGGGCGCTCGCCTTTTCCTTGGTCGTGAAGAAGCCCGTGCATTCCATCACGACGTCGACGCCCAGCTCGCCCCACGGCAGTTCGGCCGGATTGCGGTTCGCCAGCACGCGGATACGGTCGCCGTTCACCACGAGGTAATCGCCGTCCACCGATACTTCGCCCGGGAACTTGCCGTGCGCGGTGTCGTATTGCGTGAGGTGGGCGTTCGTCTTCGCGTCGCCCAGATCGTTGATCGCGACGATCTCGAGATCGTGCTTCTTGCCGTTTTCATAGAAGGCGCGCAGCGTGTTGCGGCCGATGCGGCCGTACCCGTTGATTGCAACGCGGATCGTCATGGTCTATCTCCTGATGGCTGAAAAAATTCGTTTCGTGCAGCTTCACGGTGCGCCCGGCCGGCCGGGGCAGGCCGGCCGGGCGACGGGTATGGCTTACGCCAGCACGGCCTTGGCCGTCTCGACCACCTTCTCGACGGTAAAGCCGAAATACTTGAACAGCACGCCGGCCGGCGCCGATTCGCCGAACGTGTCGATCCCGACCACGCCGCCGTCGAGACCCACGTACTTGTGCCAGAAAGCCGTCACGCCCGCTTCGATCGCGACGCGGCGCACGCCGTGCGGCAGCACCCGCTCGCGGTACTCGGCGTCCTGCTTGTCGAACACGGTGGTGGCCGGCATCGATACCACGCGCGCGGCGATCCCCTGCTGCGCGAGCGGCTCGACCGCCTGCATCGCCAGCTCGACTTCCGAGCCCGTGGCGATCAGGATGATCTTGCGCGCGACGATCTCTTCGTCCCAGTCGCGCAGCACGTAGCCACCCTTCTCGATGTTCGCGATCTGCGCGTCGGTGCGTTCGTTGAACTGCAGGTTCTGGCGGCTGAAGATCAGGCACGACGGACCTTGATGCGCGATCGCGTGGGTCCATGCGACGGCCGTTTCGACCGTGTCGGCCGGACGCCAGACGTCGAGCTGCGGAATCAGGCGCAGGCTCGACACCTGCTCGATCGACTGGTGGGTCGGACCGTCTTCGCCGAGGCCGATCGAATCGTGCGTGAACACGAAGATCGACGGCACCTTCATCAGCGCGGCGACGCGCAGCGCGTTGCGGCTGTAGTCGGAGAACGTGAGGAACGTGCCGCCGAACGGCTTGTAGCCGCCGTGCAGCACGAGGCCGTTGATCGCGGCGCTCATGCCGAATTCGCGCACGCCGTAGTTGATGTGGTTGCCCCACTGGATGCCGTGCTCGCCCGCGCGCACCGGCTTCGACGCCTTCCAGTTGGTGAGGTTCGAGCCGGTCAGGTCGGCCGAGCCGCCCAGCAGTTCGGGCAGCACGGCCGCGAGGCCCTCGATCGCCTGCTGCGACGCCTTGCGGGTGGCCACCGTCTCGGCGCGCTCGTTCGCGCCCGCGACAATCGCGGCCGCCTGCTGCGTCCAGTCGGCGGGCAGCTTGCCGGTCATCCGGCGTTCAAACTCGGCGGCCTGCTGCGGATACTTCGCGCGGTATTGCGCGAACAATGCGTCCCAGTCGTGCTCGACGCGCGCGCCGGCTTCCTTCGCATCCCACGCCGCGTAGACTTCCTGCGGAATGTCGAACGGCCCCCAGGTCCAGCCGAGCGCCGCGCGCGTCTTCGCGATTTCTTCCGCGCCGAGCGCCGCGCCGTGCACGTCATGGGTGCCCGCCTTCGTCGCCGCGCCCTTGCCGATCGTCGTCTTGCAGCAGATCAGCGTCGGCCGGTCGGACAGCTTGGCCTGCGCGATCGCCGCGTCGACCGCGTCGACATCGTGGCCGTTCACGTTCGGAATCACGTTCCAGCCGTACGCCTCGAAACGCTTCGGCGTGTCGTCGTGGAACCAGT
The DNA here is from genome assembly GCF_034721475.1 of Burkholderia alba. Lineage (NCBI taxonomy): Bacteria > Pseudomonadati > Pseudomonadota > Betaproteobacteria > Burkholderiales > Burkholderiaceae > Burkholderia > Burkholderia alba. Next base: position 72,757 of record NZ_JAWJWL010000017.1, read on the forward strand.
TGACGACGTTGCCGTCGATCGAGATGCCGTTATCGTCGTACAGCGCGATCAGCTTGTTCAGCTTGAGCGTGCCCGCGAGCGAGCAGGCTTCGTGCGAGATGCCTTCCATCAGACAGCCGTCGCCGACAAACACATAGGTGTGGTGATCGACGATCTTCGCGTCCGCCTGGTTGAACTCGGCCGCCATCAGCGCTTCGCCGAGGGCCATGCCCACCGCGTTCGCGAGACCCTGGCCGAGCGGGCCGGTGGTCGTTTCGACCCCCGGCGTGATCCCGTATTCCGGGTGGCCCGGCGTCTTCGAATGCAGTTGGCGGAAGTTCTTCAGCTCCGCCATCGGCAGGTCGTAGCCCGTCAGATGCAGCAGCGCGTACAGCAGCATCGAGCCGTGGCCGTTCGACAGCACGAAGCGGTCGCGGTCGGCCCAGTGCGGGTTCGCCGGGTTGTGCTTGAGGTGGCGCGACCACAGCGCGACGCCGATTTCGGCCATGCCCATCGGCATGCCCGGGTGACCGGAGTTCGCTTGCTGAACGGCATCCATCGCAAGTGCGCGGATAGCGTTGGCCATCAGGGAGGTTGAGGCGGGAGACGAGGTCGTCATGTCGATTCCGGAGAACGAGTCGAGAAACGGGGCGCGTGCGGAATCCGGAGGCTCGCGCACCGGCCATTTCCGACGCGCAGTGCGGCGCCGGAAGGACGCGAGGCGGACGAGCAAACGGACAAGGCTGCAAAGCCGCGTATTTTAACAGATGACCTGCAAACAGCCTTGTCCGGCGCGCTCATCCGGCCCGGTTTCTCGTTGGCCGTCCCGCCCCCTATAATTCAGGGATCGGCGCTGCCCGCCGCCCGCCGCCGTCCCCGTGAGCACGAACCTCCTCTTTCACCCGACTCCCGACACCACCTACGGGTTCTCCAATGCCCGCCGGCTCGCGCATGTCGCGTCGCAGCATCAGCGGATCGAAGTCTGGGACACGCCGCAGCTGGGCCGCCTGTTCACGCTCGACGGACGGCCGATGACGTCGGTCGGCGACGAATTCATCTATCACGAATGCATGACGCATCCGGCCGCGCTCGCGCATCCGGCACCGAAGAAGGCGCTGGTGCTGGGCGGCGGCGACGGCGGCGCCGCGCGCCAATTGCTCAAGCATCCCGGTATCGGGCGGATCGTGATCGCGGAGCTCGACCGCGATGTAGTCCGGATGGCGCGGCGCTTTCTCGACGAGGTCCACCAGGGCGCGCTCGACGATCCGCGTGTCGAACTCGTGATCGGCGACGCCGCGCATTTCGTCGACACCGCGTGCGAGCACTTCGATCTCGTCGTGTTCGATCTCACGCCGCCCGACTCGCCCGCAGCCGGCCTCTACACGGCCGGATTCTATGCGCGGCTCAAGCGCGTGATGACCCCGCGCGGCGCGATCTCGATCCATCTCGGCTCGCCGTGGTTCCACGAGGCGCGCATCGTCGCGCTGCTGGCCGACCTGCGCGCCAGCTTCGCGGTCGTCGCGCCGTTGTGCGCGCACGTACCGCTCTACGGCTCGCCGTGGCTGATGGCGATCGCGAGCGATGCGCTCGACGCCGGCGCGCTGTTCGCGCACGACGTCGACGAACGGCTCGCCGAACGAGGCATCGAAGGCTTGCGCTATTACGACGCGAAACTGCATCCCACGCTCTTTACGCTACCGCGCCCGCTGCGCGATACACTCGGGATACGCCGCTGATTTCAGCGCTTGTCGCGGCAGGCGCCTTCATTCCCCGCAGGAGAATTCGTGATGACCGATCCACGTCCGGCCAACGTGCCTTGGTTGACCCCTTATCTGGCCGTACGCAACGCGCAAGCGTCGATCGCGTTCTTCAGCGCGGCGTTCGGCTTCGCGCAACGCGAACTGATCGACGAAGACGGCGTGCTCATGCACGTCGAAATGTCGTATCAGGGCCAGCTGATCGTGATGTTCGCGCCGGAAGGCGCGTTCGGCTCGGCGGCCCTCACGCCGAAAACCGCCGGCGCCACCGCGCCGCAGTCGTTCTATCTGTATGTCGACGACGTCGATGCGGTCTATCAGCGTGCGCTCGACGCGGGCGCGAAAGCATTGAGCGCACCGCAGGATCAGTTCTGGGGCGATCGCTTCGCGCAGATCGAGGATCTCGACGGCTATCGCTGGGCGCTCGCGCGGCGGATCGGCGCATGACGACGAGCACCGCCTCGATTCCGCGCCTGTTCGTCGACGCCGCGCTGCGCGGCGACGTGATGCTGACGCTGCCCGCCGACGTCGCGCGCCACGTGCAGGTGCTGCGGCTTGCGCCCGGCGACGCGCTCACGCTGTTCAACGGCACCGGCGGCCAGTTCCGTGCCGAACTGGTCGAGGTCGACAAGCGCACGGCGCTCGCGCGCATCGGCGCCTTCGATCCGGTCGAGACCGAGGCGCCCTACCGGATCACGCTCGCGCAGGGCATCGCGGGCGGCGACAAGATGGACTGGCTGATCGAGAAAGCGGTAGAACTCGGCGCGGCGCGCCTCGCGCCGCTGTCGACTTCGCGCGCCGTCGTGCGGCTGTCGGGCGAGCGCGCGGAGAAACGCGTCGCCCACTGGCAGGGCGTCGTGCGCGCCTCGTGCGAACAGTGCGGCCGCAACCGCCTGCCCGAGATCGCGCCGGTACGCGATTTTCACGTGTGGCTGGACGCACTTCCCGAGACGGCCGCGCCGGACGAACTGCGGCTGATGCTCTCGCCGCGCGCGAGCATTGCGTTCGCGCAATTGCCGGCGACGCCGCCGTCAGGCGACGTCACGCTGCTGATCGGTCCGGAAGGCGGCCTGTCGCCGTCGGAAGAAGAAGCGGCGCGCGCGCGCGGCTTCACATCGATCCTGCTCGGCGCACGCGTGCTGCGCACCGAGACGGCCGGCATGGCGATGCTCGCGGCGCTCGCCGCACGCTGGGGCGGCTGGTAGCCGCGCGCACCGCCGAATGATGGAAAAGGCCCGCGGCAAGCGGGCCTTTCGCTGAAGCGGATTGTCGCGGACCGGCGGCGTACGCCGCGGCCGGACGCACCCGATCACGCGAACGAATAGAACACGCGGAACGCAACCTTGCTCTCGGCCCAGAATTCGGCCGCTTCGCGGAACACGTCGAGCAGCGTCTCGCGGCCTTCCTTGTCGAACTTCTGCGCAATCGGCAGCGCTTCGAGCACGATCACGAAGCCGGGCTGCGAGCCCGCCTTGTGCACGAGATCCGTCAGGCAGTCATAGAGCGCGTCGTAGTTCTTGCCGAAATGCTTCGGGAACAGGAACGACGTTGCGATCGTCTCCAGCACTTCTTGTTTCGATTGGGCATTTCCGCAATACGCATAGAGGAAATGCTGGCCGAGCTGATTCGCTTCGTCAGCGAGATCCTGGACGCGGAATGCGCGGATCGACTGCACGAGGTTCGGTCGCACGGTCTTGAAAAGGCTCATAGGCTCCTCATTGGATGAAAGCCCGGGGCTGGCTTCGTCGGCCGGCTCGCTGCCGGCGTGCGCGGTCACCTGCATCTTCTGCATGACACGCTGAAACAGATTGCCGTCGCCGGCTGCGAACAGATCCGCCGCAGCCGACGTATCGTGCGCGTAGATAGTGTCGCTCATGCCGTTCATCCCAAAGTCATTCAACAATACGTTTAAAACTGGCGTAGTGGTCGTCGGTGTAATAACAGTTGTCGACCCGCTGCGGCGGGCCGCCGCAGACGATCCGCCGGGCGCCTCGATTGCGCGCACGGGGCGTGGGCACGGTGTACTCGTGATAATAGCCGCGCTTCATCTTCGGCAAAATGCGTTCGTAATTGCCGAATACGACGCCGTCCTTCCGAAACGGATAGGGGCCGCCGGAGGAAATCAGGCCGAGCGTGGTCATGGCTTCGCCCGGCAGCCGGGATGTGGGGATCGAATCGATCTGCCCTGCCGCCCCGTTCGCCGAGACGGCTTCCCGTGCGTATGCGGCGGAAACCAGACTACCCGTCGAGATGCCGACGTTACCCATCGCGACAATCGCGAAGACGGACGCGAGCGCGCCGTTGCGGAGCCACTTGCGTGCCATAAACCGGGGTTCCCGCTGTTAAATCAAGAGGTTGACGACCAAGAAAGGCGTAAGCGTAGCGCTATTGTCCTTTCGAATCAATGTTCGTTTGGGAAATGAAAGCCAGCAACCTAAGACAAAGTCGTAAACTATCACCTAATTAAGTTATTTTTATCCCATTTAAGATAATATTACTTTCGCAATGCTTACTCGGCGAGTTTCTGCCTCCTCGCCAACCTCCGCGGCCCGGGGGGAGATGCATTGTAGTAGTCGATTCGGGACGGCGGCCCCCCCGCCCTGCCTGACGGCGTGCCCTCGTGGAGGGCACGCCTTTTTTTCGTTACTGCGCTTAACGCGCCGCGTTCACGTCGGCAACCAGCAGCGCCGCCATGTTCACGATCCGGCGCACCGTTGCCGATTCGGTCAGCACGTGCACCGGCTGCGCCGCGCCCAGCAGGATCGGCCCGATCGCGATATTGTTGCCGGCGGCGGTCTTGAGCAGATTGTAGGCAATGTTCGCTGCGTCGATATTCGGCAGCACCAGCAGATTGGCTTCACCCTCAAGGGTCGATTCCGGCAGGATTTCCTTGCGCAGCGCGGCATCGAGCGCGACATCCCCGTGCATTTCGCCATCCACCTGCAGATGCGGCGCGCGCGCCTGCAGGATCGCGAGCGTATCGCGCATTTTCTGCGCCGAAGGCGCATTGCTGGTACCGAAGTTCGAATGCGACAGCAGCGCGATCTTCGGCTCGATGCCGAAGCGGCGCACTTCCTCCGCCGCCATGATCGTGATCTCCGCAAGCTGTTCCGGGGTCGGATCGACATTCACATGAGTATCGACGAGGAAAATCTGGCGGCCCGGCAACACCAGGCCGTTCATCGCGCCGAATACGCTGCACCCTTCGCGCTTGCCGATCACCTGGTCGATGAAATGCAGATGGCGGTGCGTGGTGCTGATCGTGCCGCAGATCATGCCGTCCGCCTCGCCCTTCTTCACCAGCATCGAGCCGATCAGCGTCGTGCGGCGGCGCATTTCGACGCGCGCCAGCTGCTCGCTGATGCCCTTGCGGGCCATCATCTTGTAGTACGTCTGCCAGAAATCGCGATACCGCTCGTCATGCTCGGTATTCACCACGGTGAAATCGGTGCCCGGCGTCAAGCGCAGGCCATAGCGCTGGATCCGGTGCTCGATCACCGCGGGACGCCCGATCAGGATCGGTTTCGCGAGCTTTTCGTCGACGATGATCTGAACCGCGCGCAACACGCGCTCTTCCTCGCCTTCCGCGAACACCACGCGCTTCTTCTCGGCCGCGGCGCTGCGCGCGAGCTGGAAGATCGGCTTCATCGTCGTGCCGCTGTGGTACACGAACTGCTGCAGGTGGACCCGGTATGCGTCCATGTCCTCGATCGGCCGCGTCGCGACGCCGCCGTCCATCGCCGCCTGCGCGACCGCCGGCGCGATCTTCACGATCAGGCGCGGGTCGAACGGCTTCGGAATCAGGTAGGCCGGACCGAACGACAGATCCTGGATCCCGTATGCCGTCGCGACGATATCGCTCTGCTCCTGCTGCGCCAGTTCGGCGATCGCGTTTACCGCGGCGATTTCCATCTCGCGGGTGATCGTCGTCGCGCCGACGTCGAGCGCACCGCGGAAGATGAAGGGGAAGCACAGGACGTTGTTGACCTGGTTCGGATAGTCGGTGCGGCCGGTCGCCAGCACCGCGTCCGGGCGCACTTCGAGCGCCGCCTCGGGGAGGATTTCCGGCGTCGGATTCGCGAGAGCGAGGATCAGCGGACGCGCCGCCATGCCCTTCACCATCTCCGGCTTCAGCACGCCGGCCGCCGACAGGCCGAGGAAAATATCCGCGCCCTCGATCACCTCGGACAGCGTGCGGGCGTCGGTCTCGCGCGCGAAACGCTCCTTGTCCGGATCCATCAGCTCGGTGCGACCCTTGTACACCACGCCGGCCAGGTCCGTCACCAGGATGTTCTCGAGCGGCAGGCCGATGTCGACCAGCAGATCCAGGCAGGCGAGCGCCGCGGCGCCCGCGCCGGACGCGACCAGCTTGACCTGCTTGATGTCCTTGCCGACGACCTTCAAGCCGTTCGTCACCGCGGCCGCGACGACGATCGCGGTGCCGTGCTGGTCGTCGTGGAATACCGGGATCTTCATCCGCTTGCGGCATTCGCGTTCGACGATGAAGCAGTCGGGCGCCTTGATGTCTTCCAGGTTGATCCCGCCGAAGGTCGGTTCGAGCGCGGCGATCACGTCGACCAGCTTGTGCGGATCGGATTCGTTCAGCTCGATGTCGAACACGTCGATCCCGGCGAACTTCTTGAACAACACGGCCTTGCCTTCCATCACCGGCTTCGACGCGAGCGGCCCGATATTGCCGAGGCCCAGCACCGCGGTGCCGTTCGTGACGACGCCGACGAGGTTGCTGCGCGCGGTGAAGCGGGCGGCGTTGAGCGGATTCTCGACGATCTCCTCGCACGCGAACGCAACGCCCGGCGAGTAGGCCAGCGCCAGATCGCGCTGGTTGATCATCTGCTTCGTCGGCGCGATGGCGATTTTGCCCGGCGTCGGAAATTCGTGGTAATCGAGAGCGGCTTCTCGGAGATCGACTTTGGGGGAAGGCGTGGTGGGCATGACTCTTTGCGGTGCGGATTAGAATACCTGTTCGGCACATTGTAGCGCCAATCCAACGCCCCAAGCCGCCGATTCGGGTGCAACAGCCGCGACCAAAATGCACGGAACGGCCCCGGGCAAACCCGTAGCGCGGCCGTACAATGGCCGTCCCGTCAACGCTTCCGAGCACGCGCGCCGTGACCTCTCCCGCCCTCTCAGAGTTTTCACTGATCGACCGCTTCTTCGCGCGCCGCGCGCGAGGGCCGGGCGCGTCCGCCGCGCTCGGGATCGGCGACGACTGCGCGCTGCTCGCGCCGCGCGCCGGCAAGCTACTGGCGATCTCGACGGACATGCTGGTCGAGGGCCGCCATTTCTTCCCGGACGTCGACCCGCACGCGCTCGGGCACAAGACGCTCGCCGTCAACCTGTCGGATCTGGCCGCCATGGGCGCGCAGCCGCGCGCGTTCACGCTGGCGGTCGCGCTGCCGCGCGCCGACGCCGGATGGCTCGGCGCGTTCGCGGACGGCCTGTTCGAACTCGCCGAGCGCCACGGCTGCGAACTGATCGGCGGCGACACGACGAGCGGCCCGCTGAACCTCTGCGTCACCGTGTTCGGCGATGTCGCGCCCGACGCGGCGCTGCGCCGCGACGCCGCCCGCGACGGCGACGACGTCTGGGTGTCCGGCACGCTCGGCGACGCTCGCGCCGGACTCGGCGTCGCACGCGGCGAATGGCGCGCGGACGACGCGGCCGCCGCGCTCTTGCGCCGCGCGCTCGAACGCCCGGAGCCGCGCGTCGCGCTCGGCCTCGCGCTGGCCGGCCTCGCGCATGCCGCGCTCGACGTCTCCGACGGCCTGGCGGGCGACCTGCTGCACATCCTCGAACGCTCGCGCGTGCGCGCCGAGATCGACGCCGACGCGGTGCCGCGCTCGGCCGCGCTCGCGACCCTGCCCGCCGAGGTCCAGCGACGCTGCACACTCGCGGGCGGCGACGACTACGAACTCTGCTTCACCGCGGCCGCGCAGGCGCGCGCCGCGATCGAGACGGCGGCCGCGCAGGCGGGCGTGCCGGTCACCCAGATCGGTACAATACGCGGCTTGTCCGCGCCGGCGGACGCGCCGGCCATCGCCTGGCGCGATGCGTCCGGCGCGCCGCTGTCCCTTTCGTTGCACGGCTTCGATCATTTCCATGCAGACTGACCCGACGCATCAACCCGACTCCTCCGCCGCCGTCTCGCCGGCCGTGCCCGGCGAGACGCTCGCGCCGCAAGACGTGCAGAAGACGGCGCGCCGCCGCGCGACCGTCCGCTTCATGTTCTCGCATCCGGTGCACATCGTGTCGCTCGGCTTCGGCAGCGGTCTGGCGCCGTTCATGCCCGGCACCTTCGGCACGCTGTTCGGCTGGCTGTCGTTCGTCGCGCTGAACCGCTACCTGACCGTGCCCGAGTGGTGGGCGCTGATCGTCGTCGGCTTCGTCGCCGGAATCTGGATGACGGGCTTCACCGCGAAGCGGATGGGCATCGCCGACCCCGGCCCCGCGGTGTGGGACGAGATCGTCGCGATCTGGCTGGTGCTGCTGTTCGTCGCGCCCGCGACGTTCGTCGAACAGCTGTGGGCGTTCCTGATCTTCCGCGTTTTCGACATGGTGAAGCCGCCGCCGATCCGCTATTTCGACCGCAATTTGAAAGGTGGCTTTGGCATCATGTTCGACGATCTCGTCGCCGCGTTCATGACGCTGCTCGTGATCGCGCTGTGGCGCTCGACGTTCAACTGACCCACTTCGCCCGCCGGCGTTTTTCACCGAATCCGGATCTTCGCGCATGCCCACCGATTCCGTCGTCCACCAGCTCGCGATCCGCGCAGGCAACAAGCTGCGCGACGAGCACCTGATGCTCGCCACCGCCGAATCCTGCACGGGCGGGATGATCGCCGCCGCGATCACCGACATCTCCGGCAGCAGCGGCTGGTTCGAGCGCGGCTTCGTCACCTATTCGAACCAGGCAAAGAGCGACATGATCGGCGTGCCCGCCGAGATGATCGACAAGCACGGCGCGGTCAGCGAGCCGGTCGCGCGCGCGATGGCGGAAGGCGCGCTGCGCAACAGCCGGGCGCAGGTGTCGCTGTCGGTCACCGGCATCGCCGGGCCGGGCGGCGGCTCCGAGCACAAGCCGGTCGGCACCGTGTCGTTCGCGTGGAGCAACCGGCTGCATACGTCGGTCGAAACGGTCGTGTTCAAGGGCGACCGCGAACAGATCCGCGTGCAGGCGGCTACCTACGCGCTGCGCGGGCTGCTCAAGCTGCTGGACGAACAGGAGCGCTGAGCCGCCGCCGCAGCGGGCTTACTGGATCGCGTCGGGCTTCACGACGATCCAGTTCCGGCTCGCCGTCGCCGGCAAGCCGAGCGCCTTCTGGCGCGCCGCCGACTCGTCCGACCACGCACGGATCTCCGTCATCTGCCGGTCCTTCTTGTTCACCCACACGCGCACGCCGCCGCGCTCGACGTCGGCGGCGTTCAGCAACATGTAGCCGTCGGACATCGGCGTATCGCCGGCGACCAGCACCGGCTTCTTCCACTGATCGATCCAGCCGACGATCGACCCCAGCTTGCCCTCGTACCACGTCATCGGATTCATCAGGAACGGCGTGATCACGAGCGGCCGGTTCGCCGCCTCGTCGTACGCGCCCTTCTTGATCTGCAGCCGCGACGTCGTCAACTCGCCGGTGGCGGGATTGCGCAGCAGCGTCGTCACGCCGATCACGTTCTGCGGCTTCACGTTGTAGCCGTACTTCGGATCGGCGAGCACGAGCCGCGCGAGTTCCTCGTGCGCGGCCGTCATCACGTACACCTCGATGCCGTTCTCGCGCAGCTTGTTGTACAGCTCCTGCATGCCCTTGAAGAAACGCGGCGGATTGACCGTGCCGTCGACCCGCTTGTCGCCGCTCCAGTAGCGGATCGGCTCCGGCTTGCCGGCGGCCAGCATCGCGTCGACATGCGTCTTCAGCTCGGCGAGGCTCAACCCCGAGAACGCCTGCGCGATCCACGGATAGCAGACCAGATCGTCGATCTCGCACAGCCGGTAGTAATAGCTCGTCAGCGACTCCCGGTAGTCGGGCGCGTCCTTGAACGGAATCAGCTTCAGCGATGCATCGAGCGTGTCGCGCGTGAGCACGCCGCGATTCTCCAGATACGGCAGCAGCGCCTCCTCGAGGTCGTACCGGTAGGTCGTGTTGTCCGCGTCGAATACCGCGTAGTCGCCCTGCTGCGCATGAGCGGCGATCATCGCGTCGAGCGCCTTCGCGCTGTCCGGCGGCCAGTGCGTCAGGTCCGTCGCCTGGGCGGCAAACGTCATGCATGCGCACGCCGCGAACGCGGCCAGCAAGGAAAGGCGTGGAGTCGGCATGGTGTCGTTCCGGGAGAAAGCGCGGTGAAAGCCGCGCGTCATCTCGCAGAATTGGCGATTTCCCGGCGCGCGGCGCGCGCGCATCCGACATCGATTTGATCGTGTCCGCCACGATCCGGCGGGACGCGCCGGGACGCGGCGGCGAAAACAGGCATCACGGAGGGGGAAACGACCGGCGAGCCCGCCCGCGCGCAGCCTGCACGGACGGGCACGGCGTTCAACGATGCGCGTTGATCGCGTCGCGCGTCTTCCGGGCGGCAAGCGCCGCCGCGTCGGCGAAGTCCTCGCCGTTGCCCGCGTACAGGATGGCGCGCGACGAATTGATCATCATCCCCGTGCCGTCCGCCGTGCGGCCTGCCGCGACGGTCGCTCGGACGTCGCCGCCCTGCGCGCCGATGCCGGGAATCAGCAGCGGCATGTCGCCGACCAGGCCGCGCACGACCTCGATCTCGTTCGGGAACGTCGCGCCGACCACGAGGCCGAGCTGGCCCGTCTTCTCGTTCCATTTGCGCGCGGCCAGTTCGGCCACGACCTGATACAGCGGGCGGCCGGCCGTGTCGAGGAACTGCAGGTCCGAGCCGCCGGGATTCGACGTGCGGCACAGCACGATCACGCCCCGGTCCGCGTACTCGAAGTACGGCTCGATCGAATCGAAGCCCATGTACGGATTCACCGTCACCGCGTCCGCGCGATAGCGCTCGAATGCTTCCCGCGCGTACTGCTCGGCGGTGCTGCCGATGTCGCCGCGCTTCGCGTCGAGGATCACCGGCAGGCCCGGATGCTGCAGGTGGATGTGCGCGATCAGCCGTTCGAGCTGGTCTTCCGCGCGGTGCGCGGCGAAATAGGCGATCTGCGGCTTGAAAGCACTCGCGTACGGCGCGGTGGCATCGACGATCTCGCGGCAGAAGTCGAAGATCGCATCGGGCTGGTTCGCGAACTGGATCGGAAAACGGCTCGGCTCGGGGTCGAGACCGACGCACAGCAGTGAATTCGTGCGCTGCCACGCGGCGCGCAGCGTATCGATGAAGGTAAGCGGGGAGGACATGGCGGGCACTCGGGGCGAAGCGGTGGGTGGAACCGCGTATTTTACCCGCGTCGCCGCTTGGCCTCGCGTGCGTACGGCGCGATGCGGGCATCCGAGCGTTCGACGGCGAAGCCGAAGCGCCGCGCAAGCCGCTCGCCGGACGCGAGCATCGTCATCCCGTGCGCGGCGCCGCCGCCGGGCAGGTTCACCGCGTTGATCGGGTGGTCGACCGGCTCGAAGCAGAAGAAATCCTCGCCCGGCGGGGTGTACAGCACATAACAGTCGGTATCGGCCGACACCGTCATCACGAGGCCGCGCCGCGGCCACGCCACCGTCGCGCTGCCGCCCCAGCCCGTGAACGCATGATTGACGAGCCGCTCGGGCAGCGGATAGGCGATGCCGAACTGCCACGCGGCGGGCACGCTGACGTGCCGCTCCGGCAGCCAGTCCGGCTTCGCCAGCCACAGCCCGCTCGCGGCGGCCGCGAGTTCGGTCGCCGCGTCGCGCACGATGAACGGGTGCAGGCCGAGCCCGAACGGCAGCCGCGTCCGGCCGGTATTTTCGATCGCGAGCGTGATCGACAGCGATGCGCCGTCGAGCGTGTAGATCTGCGTCGCGCGGTACGCGTACGGATGGCCGTCGCGGCGGTCGAGCGACAGCTGCAGTTGCGTCTCGCTCGCCGAATCGACGCGCCAGCGCGCCAGCCAGCCGTCGCCGTGGATCGGCCAGGGCTCGGTCGCGCGATTGCGCGGCACGTCGACCTGCCGGCCGTCGCACTGGAACCGCCCGCCGCCGATCCGGTTCGAGTACGGCAGCAGCGGATAGCACGCGAGTTCGTTCGGATCGGTGTCCGCGCCCGGCGTCTCGCAACGGCGAAACAGCGGCGTGAGCGCGCCTTCGCCGCGCCAGTCGAAACGGGTCACGCCGCCGCCCAGGTGCGGCGCGACGTCGAGCCGCAGGTCCTGGTTCGCGAGCGTCACCGCTTCCGCATCGGTCGCGCCCACGCCGTGCGCGACCACCGCCGTCTGCGGCCCCGGGCTGACCGGCTGACCGGCGGCCGCGAGCCGCGCCCGCCGGGTCTGCGTCGTGGAAGCGCTAGCGCGGGAGGGTGTCGCGGTCATGGTCGGCTCCTTCATCGGTCAAGCGTCGTTCATCGGCGCAGCGCACGCATCCTCACGCCCAGCCGCCGTCGACGACCACGTCCTGCGCGGTGATCATCCGGCTGTCGTCGGCCGCGAGGAACAGCGCCATCCGGGCCAGATCGGCGGGCAGCAGCTCGGCATCGAGACACTGCCCCGCCTTGATCGCCGCGCGGCCCGCGTCGTCGAGCCACAGCCGGCGCTGCTTGTCCGTCATCACCCAGCCGGGCGCGAGCGTATTCACCCGGATCCCGAACGGGCCGAGGTCGCGCGCGAGGCCGCGCGTCAAGCCCTGCACCGCCGCCTTCGAGGTCACGTACACCGGATAGCCGCCGTTCTTCAGCATCCAGCTGATCGAGCCGAGATTGATGATGGAGCCGCCGCCGAGCTGCTTCATGTCGTCGATCACCGCCTGCGCGGCGAAAAACTGATGCCGCAGGTTCACCGCGATGCCCGCGTCGAACGACTCGGGCGTCACGTCGCCGATCGCGTGGCGCCGGTCGTTCGCGGCATTGTTCACCAACACGGCGAACGCGCCCGTGCGGGCGCGCAGCGCGTCGATCGTGCGCCGCAGCGCGTCGATGTCGGTGAGATCGCAGGCGGCGAACGACGGCGGATGCCGCGCATCGCCGAGCTGCGCCGCAAGCGCCGCGCCGGACGCCGCGTCGAGATCGACGAACGCGACGCGCGCGCCCTGCCGCGCAAAGTGCTCGACGAACGATGCGCCGATGCCGGTCGCACCGCCCGTGATCAGCACGGTCCGGTCCGCGAGGCTCGGATAGCGCGCGTAGCGGGTGTCGTCGGTAGAGGTCATGTCGGGTTCCGGTTGAGGGCGGCGCGCGGCTCAGTCGCGGGCGCCGCGGTTCTTCAGCTGGTCGAGCAGCACGGCGGCCAGCAGGATCGCGCCGCGCACCAGGTATTGGTAGAACGCGTCGATGTTGAGCAGGTTCATCACGTTCTCGACGGTGCCCATGATCAGCACGCCGATCACGACGCCCGAAATCGTCGCGCGACCGCCCAGCAGCGACACGCCGCCCAGCACGCACGCGGAAATCACGTTCAGCTCGAAGCCCTGCGCGGCGTTCGGCTGCCCCGACGTGATCCGCGACGCGAGGATCACGCCGGCCAGCGCGGTGACCGCGCCCTGGATCAGGAAGATGTACACGCGGGTCCGCTCGACGTTGATCCCCGCGAGGCGCGACGCCTCGGGATTGCCGCCGATCGCGAGCGTGTTGCGGCCGTACACGGTCTGGTTCAGCATCACGCCGAACACGATGAAGCAGAGCAAGGTCACCCAGATCGGCAGCGAGATGCCGAGCATCGTCAGGCCGCCGAGCGCGATGAACGTATCGGACGACACGCCGACCGCCTGCCCCTTCGACACGATGAAGCCGAGCCCGCGGACGATTTCCATCGTCGCGAGCGTCGTGATCAGCGCGTTGATCCGCAGGTACGCGATCACCGCGCCGTTCACGAAGCCGATCGCCGCGCCGGCCGCGACCGCCGCGACGATCGCGACGAAGGTGTTGTCGGTCGCGTTCAATACCATCGCGCACAGCACGCCGGAAAACGCGACCGTCGAGCCGATCGACAGGTCGAAGTCGCGCGACGCCAGACAGAACATCATCGTGCACGCGACCATGCCGATCTGCGAGATCGACAGCGCGAGACCGAGCATGTTGTCGATCGAGAAGAAGTGATCGACCGTCAGCGACATCGTGATGAACATCACCGCGAAGATCACGATGAGGCTGTAGTCGGTCAACTGCTGCCACCATTTTTGCCGGTCGGTGGCCTGCGGGACCAGGGCGTCGGCCGACTGCTGGGTCGCCGCCTGCGGAAGGTTTTCTCTGACTTGCATGTTTGTCGCTCCTGCCTCGCGCGGACCTTGCCGCGCCTTCGTCCAGTCGTTGCCGCGTCGAGCCGGTCTATGCCGCCCGCGCCGCCGTCCCTTGCGGCAGCGCCAGATTCAGCACCGCCTGTTCGTTTGCTTGCGCGCGATTCAGTTCGCCCGCGATCCGCCCTTCCCGCATCACGACGATGCGGTCGGACACGCCGAGCACTTCCGGCAGCTCGGACGACACCATCACGATCGCGCAGCCCCGCTCCGCGAGCTGGTAGATCACGTTGTAGATCTCGTGCTTCGCGCCGACGTCGATGCCGCGCGTCGGCTCGTCGAGGATCACCACCTTCAGGTCCGGCTCGGCGAGCCAGCGCGACAGAATCGCCTTCTGCTGATTGCCGCCCGACAGGAAACGGATCTTCTGGCGGCGGCTCGGCGTCTTGATCTTCAGCAGCTGGATGAAGCGATCGGCCGTCGCGGCTTCCCGCTTGCGATCGAGGAACATCCCCGCGCGCAGCGAGTGGCGGCGGCAGCTGATGTTGATGTTCTCCGAGACCGTCGCGATCGCGATGATCCCCTCTTCCTTGCGGTCTTCCGGGCACAGCACGATGCCGTGGCGGATCGCGTCGCCGGTGCGCCTCACGTCGATCGGCACGCCGTCGAGCGCGAGCGCGCCGCCTTTCCTGCGGTCCGCGCCGTAGATCACGCGCATCAGTTCGCTGCGCCCCGCGCCGACCAGACCGAAGAAGCCGACGATCTCGCCCGCTCGCGCCTCGAAGCTCGCGGGCGCCCTCAGCGCGTCGCCTTCGAGCGCCTGCACGGCGAGCCGCACATCGCCGAGCGGACGCGGCTTGTAATGGTAGATGTCGCTGATCTCCCGGCCGACCATCTGGCTCACCAGCGTGTCGCGCGGCACCTCGGCGAGCGCCGCGTGCGACGCCACCTTGCGGCCGTCGCGGAAGATCGTGCACGCATCGCACAGACGGTAGATCTCGTCCATCCGGTGCGAGATGTAGATGAGCGCGCGGCCGTCGCGGCGCAGATCGTCGACCAGCTTGAACAGCACCTCGGTCTCGCGATGCGACAACGAGCTGGTCGGCTCGTCGAGCGCGATCACGCGCGCGTTGCGCAGCAGCGCCTTGCAGATCTCGACCATCTGCCGCTGCGCGATCGACAGCCGGCGCAGCTTCGCGCGCGGGTCGAGATCGACGCCCATCGCGGCGAGCCGCTCGCGCACGAAACGCTGCGCATCGCCCTTGCGTACCCAGCCGAATGCGTTCGGCAGGCGCCCGAGCAGCAGATTCTCGGCCACGGTGAGATCGGGCACGTACTGCAGTTCCTGGTGGATCACGGCAATGCCGGCCGCGATCGACGCGGCGGCGTTCGGAAACCGCTGCGCCTGGCCGTCGACCAGCATGCTGCCCGAATCGGGCTGATATTCGCCGCCGAGAATCTTGAGCAGCGTGGACTTGCCCGCGCCGTTCTCGCCCATGAGGCCGTGAATCTGTCCCGCATGCACGTCGAACGAAATCCCGTCGAGCGCGCGCACGCCTGGAAAGACCTTGCCGATATTGTCAAAACGCAGTGCCGCTGACACGTCGCCTCTCCTATCCCGATGCTTCGCCATCACGCGCCGCCGCATACGGCGGCGCGTCCCTTGCGCTTACTTCGACGCCAGCCCCATCTCCTCGCGTACCTGGCCGACGTTGTCGCGCGTCGCGAGCATGCCGGTCGTGAGCGTGAGCTTCGGCGGTTCCTTGCCTTGCGTGATCCACGCGTACATCAGGTCGGCCGTTTCCTCGCCGTGGCGCTTCGGACTGATGATGACGGTGCCGTAGAAGCCCGTCGGCTGCGGCTTCTTGAACTCGTTCAACGCCGAATCCGAGCCGCCGATGCCGATGCCGATCATGTCGGCCACCTTGAAGCCGCGCCCTTCCGCCGCGCGCACCGCGCCCAGCACCGCTTCGTCGTTCAGGCCGTAGGCGACCCAGTGCTTGAACTGCGGGTTCTTCGTCAGCGCGATGTTCGCGGCGTTGAACGCGTTTTCGGTATCGGTCTTGGCCTGCGGCGCGGCGATCACGTTCGCCTTCGGGAAACCCGCGGCGACGAGCGCGTCGGTCGCGCCCGACGTACGGTCGTGCGCGGTCGGCAATTGCTCGTAGGTGATGTCGATCGCACCGACCTCGTTCATGTTCCAGCCGCGCTTCTTGATCTCGGCGGCCAGGCCGTCGCCGACCTGCTTGCCGATGTTGTACGCGGAGATGCCCATGTGCGGCACCGCCTCGATCGGCTTGCCCGCGCCGTCGACGAGGCGGTCGTCGACCGTCATCATCTTGAGGCCGTGCGACTTCGCCTTCGCGACGATGCCCGGCCCGAGCTTCACGTCGGGCGTGCAGATGATGAAGCCCTGCGCCTTCTGCGCGGAAAGATTGTCGATCGCGCTCATCACCTTTTCGCCGGACGGCGCGCCGATCTTCACGAGCGTGAAGCCCTTTTGCTGCGCGGCGATCTCGGCGAACTTCCATTCATCCTGGAACCACGGCTCCTCGGGCTGCTTGACGAGAAAGCCGATCTTCACCGGGTCGGCGGCGTGCGCGAACGGGCCGCTCATCAGCACCGCGGTCGCGGCTGCCAGCGTGACAAACATTCTGCGTTTCATGTTGCATGTCTCCTTGTCTTCATCGAGTCAGGACTGGCCGCTTATTTCTGATTGCCGCAGCACGCACGCGGCCGTCGCGTGCTGCGGTCTTTCCTTCTGCGCCGGACCCGCTCAGTCGTGATACAGCGCCGAGCGCCCGCCGTCGATCGTGATGCAGCTCGCATTGATAAACGGCGCCTCGTCCGATGCGAGAAACACCGCCGTCATCGCCACTTCGTCCGGCTGCCCGATCCGTTTCATCGGCTGCAGCGCGAGCGTGTCGCGCCGCGCCGCCTGCGGATCGGACTGCGCGTTCCACCAGTCGCGCGTCAGCTGGGTCTCGACGTAGCCGGGCGCGATCGCGTTCACCCGCACGTTGCGCGGCGCGTATTCGATGCCGAGCGCGCGCGTGAGGCCCAGCACGCCGTGCTTCGCGACCGGGTACGGGAAGCAGCCCGGGATGATCTTGAACGCGTGCGTCGACGCGAGATTCACGATGCTGCCGCGCCCGCGCTCGACCATCCCCGGCAGCACCGCGCGGCAGCCGTTCCAGACGCCGTCGAGATCCACCGCGAAGCAGCGCCGCCAGTCGTCGTCGCTCAGGGTCAGCGGATCGCAAAACACGTTGATGCCGGCGTTGTTCACCAGGATGTCGAGCGGGCCGAACGCGCGTTCCGCCGCCGCCACCGCGCCCCGGACCGATTCGGAACGCGTGACGTCGGTACCGATCGCGAGGACGCGGGCGTCCGGCACGTCGCGCGCGATCGCCGCCGCCGTCTCGCGGCCTTGCGCGTCGTCGAGTTCCGCGAGCACGACCGCCGCGCCTTCGCGCGCGAAGGCGAGCGCGATCGCGGCGCCGATGCCGCGCCCCGCGCCCGTCACCAGAGCGGACTTGCCCGCGAGACGATTCACCGTGCCGCTCCTTTCCTCGCGATCCGCAGCCCGTTCACGTACGCTTGCGCATTCGCGGCCGTCGTCGCGGCGCTCTGGCCGGGCCGGTACAGCGCCGAACCGAGGCCGAAGCCGTTCGCGCCGGCCGCGAGATACGGGCCCATGTTGTCGGGCGTCACGCCGCCGACCGGCACGAGCGGCACCTGCGCGGCGATCACCGCGCGCCACGCCTTCACCGTCGGCTGGCCGAGCTGTTCGGCCGGAAACATCTTCAGTACGTCCGCGCCCTGTTTCAGCGCGGCGAACGCCTCGCCCGGCGTCGCCACGCCGGGCGCGCTGGCCAGCCCCAGGGCCTTGGTGCGGCGAATCACGTCGGCGTCGCTGTGCGGCATCACGATCAGCCCGCCGCCCGCGTCGCGCACCGCGTCGACGTGTTCGGCGCGCAGCACCGTGCCCGCGCCGACCAGCGCGTCGTCGGGCAGCGCGCCG
Source organism: Burkholderia alba (assembly GCF_034721475.1). Taxonomy (NCBI): domain Bacteria; kingdom Pseudomonadati; phylum Pseudomonadota; class Betaproteobacteria; order Burkholderiales; family Burkholderiaceae; genus Burkholderia; species Burkholderia alba. Next base: position 90,849 of record NZ_JAWJWL010000017.1, read on the forward strand.
CGCAGCGCGGCGATGCTCGCGAGCGGATCGGGCGAATTGAGCGGCACCTCGACGAGGCGGAATCCCGCTTCGTACAACGCGGCGCCGTGCTCCGCCGCTTCCCCCGGCGTGATGCCGCGCAGGATCGCGATCAGCGGGCACGCGGCGAACGCCTGCATCAGTCCCGCGTGCGGCGCGTACGGCGCGGGCAGGTTGAGTTCGGATGACATCGGCTGAGTCCTCTGGATAGGGTTGCGCGCCGCGCCTATTGCGCGGCGCAGGCCGCGTGGCCGTTCGCGTCGACGAGCCCCGCCTGCGTCGCGATGCGCCACAGGCCGCACTCGGTCGCATGCTCGACGATCCGTGCGCCGTCGCAGCCGAACTCGGCCAGCGCGAGCCGATAACGGCCACACAGCGCGCCGTCGCCGATCAGGCGCAGCGGCTGCCCGGCGAGCGAGGCGCCGTGCTCCGCCAGCATCGCGNGCTCGACGATCCGTGCGCCGTCGCAGCCGAACTCGGCCAGCGCGAGCCGATAACGGCCACACAGCGCGCCGTCGCCGATCAGGCGCAGCGGCTGCCCGGCGAGCGAGGCGCCGTGCTCCGCCAGCATCGCGACAAGCGCATTCAGCTCGTGGCCGATCAGCAGGCCGGACAGGTAATCGCCCTGCGCTTCCGGCGCGAGCTGCGCGGTCAGCCCGAGCGTGCGGGTGCTGAAGATCGTCGCGAGCAGGCCCGCCTGCCGCGCCTTGCGCGCGACCGTCACGCCGCGCAGGAAAGCATTCTCGTCGGGCTCGGCGGGCGTCTTCATCGTGCGGCCGAGTATCGTGTGGTCGCGCAGCGTCGCGTACAGTTCGCCCGTCATGTAGGTCTGGAAGCGCTCGATCCGGCCGTTGCGCACCCACGCCCATTTCGCGTGCGTGCCCGGCAATCCGATCAGCACGCCGTCGCCCTCGTCCGACAGCGACGGATCGCCCGCGAGCGCGCCGACGATCTGGGTTTCCTCGCCGCGCATCACGTCGGGCAGCTCGCCCGGCTTCAGCACGCCCGGCACGATCGCGAGCGGCGTGCCGCGCGCGGTTTCCACCCGAATCAGGCCGGTCGCGAGCACGCCCGCGTCGGCCGGGGTCGTCACGTACGGCGCCTCGCGCCAGCCCTGCGCACTGCCGACCATGCCGGCGGCAAGCGCCGGCAGATCGGGCGTGCGATCGAGCCATGCGCCGCACGCCTGTTCGAACGCCGCGTCGAACGACTGCGTGCCCGCCGCGCGCGGCAGATTCATCACGCCCGCCGCGAACGCACGGCGGTCGAGCACGCTGCCGTCCGAGGCGAACAGATACGCGCGCAGCGACGTCGTGCCCCAGTCGAGCGCGATCAACGCGGGTAAAGCGGGAGCAACGGGCAGTGCCCGATCGTCTGTGGTCATCGTTTGATCCTGCGCGTCGCCTGCGGCGCGCTCCAGCCAAGGTCCGCGGAAATCGCGCGCGCTTCGCGCTGCACCAGCGGAATCAGTTCATCCATGCGGTCGAGCGGCATGTACGGAATCGTGCTCGCCACCGACAAAGCCGCGACGATCGCACCCGACGCATCGCGCACCGGAGCGGCAACACAGCGGATCGAGGTTTCGTTTTCCTCGAGATCGAACGTGTAGCCGCCCGCCGCGTAATGCGCCATCCGCTGCAGGAAGGTGCTCGTGTCGGGGCGCCGGTCGGGTTTGAAATTGACGCCCGCCAGCGCGCGCTTCGACGCTTCGAACAGGTCGCTCCAGATCGCCGGGCCCAGGTCCAGCATCATCGCCTTGCCGATGCCGGTCGATGCGAGCGGCATCCGGTGCCCGATCCGCGAACGCATTTCGAGACCGCGCGTGCCGGGAATCTTGTCGATGTAGAGCACGTCGTCGCCGTCGCGCACGCCGAGGTGAATGGTGTCGAGCGTCGCTTCCGCGAGCGCCTCGAGGTGCGGGCGCGCAACCGCGGTGAGCGGCATCTGCTCGAGCGCGATGGTGCCGAGTTCGATCAGCTTCGGCCCCAGCAGATAGCCGCCCTGGATCTGGCGCAGGTAGCGCGCCTGCACGAGGCTGCTGACGAGCCGGTGCGTGGTGCTGCGCGTGGTGCCGAGCGCGGCGCCGATCGCCCGCATGTCGCGGGCGCCGCCCGCCACGGCCTCCAGGATCGCAAGGCCGCGCAGCAGCGTCTGCGTGCCGGCCTGCTGCGCGGCCAGATCGAGCGGCGTGCCGGTCGAACCGATGCTGTCGGCGAGCGCGTCGTCATGGGCAACGTGGAACGAGGCTCCGCCGTTCGCGGCGAGCGTCACATGGGATTTGTTCATGGTGCGAGTGAACTCCGTCGGGGGTCAGACATGCGATCGCACGCATCACGTCGCGTCGGCCGGAACGGCGTTCGCAGAACGAAGCATGCGCAAGGCAACCCGGGGAGCGTCATGGGAAGTGTCTCCATATGGCTTCGGGCGCCCCTTGCGGGCCTGACTTCCGAAGCATCTCGATGTGCTTCGGATTGTAGGGGTCGTCGTTTTCGTCTCCAATATATGAATGCAATGGTCACATATTGGGATTTCCAAGACAACGCTCGGATAATCGGGGCGCAATGAAAACGGGCTCTGCCGCTGGTCCGGCAGAGCCCGTTCGTGACACCCCCGTTGGCTCATCGTGGGGCTGCGCGTCAGGTCGCTTACTTCTGAGTCGTGCTTTGCGTTTGCATGAAGCGCTGCACATCCGCGAACGACACGCGGCCGCTGCGGTTCGTGTCGATCTGCCGGAAGTTGTTCGCGACATAGCCGAGGCCCGCCGCTTTCGCCTGCGCTTCGGTCAGCGTGCCGGCGTTCTGCGTGTCGGCGGCGGCGAACTGGCTCGCGAGCTTGCGCACCACCTGCGCGTGCAGCGCCGCGCCCGTCGTCTGCGTGCCGGCCGTCGGCTTGCGCGCCGCCGGCGGAACGTAGGGATCGCCGAGCTGCGCCTGAGCGCTGCGGCTCGGGGCGGCGTCGCTCGCATCCTGCGCGCACGCCGGTTGAATCATGGCCAGGCCCGCGGCGAAGAACGCCGACCAAGCGATAACCGATTGCGTTTTCATATCAGACTCCAATGTGGAAGAAGGTCGTCGGCTGCCGACGCGCGCGCGGCGCGCGCCGGCGTCTTGCGGTTCGGGTTCGCTCCAGTGTCACTGCGCCGCGGGCGCCGTGTTGTAGAACGTCACCAGATCCGCCTTTTCAAGCGGCCGCGACGTGTCGTCCAGATAAATCATGTGTCCGCCCTGGTACTCCTTGATGGTCAGGTTGGGCTGCGCGCCGAGACGGGCCAGATCCAGCTCCGTCTGATAGAACGGGGTCGCGATGTCGTGATAGCCGTTCAGGGACAGGACCTTCAGCGACGGGTTGAGCGTGATCGCGGCGGCCAGATCGGGAATCGTGTCGGGCATCGACAGACCGTCGTGGCTCCAGTCCCACGTATTGATGGCGTTGCTCTCCACAGCATAGGCCGTTTTCGCCGTGTACTTCAGCACGTTCGGCAAGTAGGTGCCGATCGTGTTGGTGAACGGCTGGGTGATGAACGTGCTCGACGGATCCCCTTCCGACGCCAGCGGGCTGTTGGTCGGCACATTCACGCGCGCGTCGTAGCGGCCGATCAGCGTGCCCGGAATCAGCGCGAGCTGATAGCTGTTGTCGAAGGTGGTCGGCAGCAGGTTGAAATCGGCCTTCCACAGCGACGCCTTCGCCCCCGTCGCATTGGCCATCGTCGTCACGAGGCTGGCCGGCGGCGGCGTGTTGCTGGCGAGATAGGCGTTCACGGCGGGGATGTAGGTGCCGGCCGTCAGCAGACGCATCTGGTCCGCGTACTGCGGCAGATCGGTCGGATTCGGATTGTCGAGCTGGTAGTACGCGCCCACCGCGCCGTAGCTCGGCACGTAGCCCGCGCAGCTGACGGCGCTCGTGCCGTTGTTCGAGTTGCCGACATAGTTGCTCGCCATGTCGCAGTTGCTGTTGTAGTTCAGGATCGACGATTGCAGCACGATACCGTCAAGCTGTACGCCGGCGGTCTCGAGCAGATTCGCGAGCACGTCGGTGCGCGGCGTGCCGTACGATTCGCCGAACAGGTATTTCGGCGACGCGCTGCGCTGGTTCGCGGCCAGGTAGCGGATCACGAAATCGCGGAACACCGCGCCATCCTGATCGACGCCCCAGAAGGTCTGGTTGGTGTTCGGCGCGATCGCTTCCGAGTAGCCGGTGCCCACCGCATCGACGAACACCAGGTCGGTCGTGTCGAGCAGGCTCTGCGCGTTGTCGACGAACGGGAACGGCGTCGCGGTGTTCGCGTTCGGATCGCCGGTCACGAGGCGCTTCGGACCGAACGAGCCGAGGTGCAGCCAGACCGTCGACGAGCCGGGGCCGCCGTTGTAGAAGAACGTGACCGGGCGCTTCGCGGCGGACTGATTGTCGGCGGTGTACGCGACATAGAAGAACGATGCTTCGGCCTTGCCGGTCTGCGGATTCTTCGCGACCAGGTGGCCGGTGGTGGCGGTGTAGTTGAGGGTCGTGCCGTTCAGCGTGATCTGGTGATGGGTGACCGCCGCGTTTTCCGTCGCCGCCGCAGCGGACAGCGACGCGCCGGGATTCGACGAATAGCGGTTGGGGTCGGAATAAGGCTTGTCCGCGCCGGACGCCGCGCTGTTGTTCACCGTGCTCTCGGCATTGGCGGCGCTCGCGACCGGGCTTGCATCGTCTCCGTTACACGCCGCCAATAGCAGCGAAGAGAAAACCGCTCCTAATAACAGCTTCGTTTTGCTCGCTGGCATAGTCGTTTTCCTTCTCTCATGTTGTTTTATAGAGCTGCCGGTAGGCGGCCCCCCACCTTGCTCGATCGGCCGATAAGCCAAGGCGTGGGCCAATATACGCGACCGAATTCGATTTGAAAAATACGGAAACATTTGAAAGAAATGGATCGGTTTTCATCCTTTCAAATGCAATTCTTGAATCAAACCAAAACCATTCAATCAGCTGACTCTTGTATTTCTATTTATGCCGCCGCATCGAAAACCGACAATCCTGCCCAGGCTTTGGTTACAGATTTCAAACCCATCCGGCGGATTAATCAGGCTGTCGAAATAGATGAAGTAATCGAAACAATCCGCGTGTAGACATTTTGAAAGCCGGTGTTCGCCCCCGTCGGAAAGGTGCAAGTGCCGCCCGTTCTCGTCAAAAAAAGCCCCCGGTAACGGGGGCACATCGCAACGGGAAGAACGCAGTGCGCGGATGTCTACTGCGATGCAGGCAGTTCCGCCGCCCCCATCCGCCGCGCGATCACGCCCGCGCGCTGCGACAGGTAGGGCGAGCCGCGATGCGCATCGAAATACTTCGGATTCGGCAGCATCACCGCGAGCCGCGCGGACTGCCACGCGCTCAGCTTGCTCGCGGGAATCCGGTAGTAATACCGCGCGGCCGCCTCGGCGCCGTACACGCCCTTGCCGAATTCGACGGAGTTCAGATAGATCTCGAAGATCCGCTCCTTGTCGAGCAGCGTTTCGAGCATCCACGTGATGATCAGCTCCTGCCCCTTGCGGAGATAGCTTTTCTGGCTCGACAGGAAGAGGTTGCGCGCGAGTTGCTGGCTGATGGTCGAGCCGCCGGCGACGATCCGCCCTTTCGCCTTGTTGCGCTCCCAGGCCTGCAGGATCGCGTCGACTTCGTAGCCGTTGTTGTTCGCGAAATCGGCGTCCTCGGACGCGATGATCGCGCGCTTGAGATTGCGCGAGATCTGGTCGTACGGCGCCCACCGATGCTGGATCGCCACCGGCGGCTGCGCGGCGGACAAACGCCAGGCGTCGGCGCGCATGAAGGCGCTCGACGACGGATCGAACACGCTCCACCACCCGATCTGCACCAGGTAATACAGCTGCAGCGCCAGCCACGCGCCGGCGAACACGAGCGCCGCATACGCGAACCAGCGAGTCGGGCCGGCGCGGCGCCCGTTGTCTGCCCGGCTCACCGAATCCGCCCTGTCCGAAGCAAATCGCCAAGCTCGCCGCATCGCATCGCTCAGTGCGCGGCCAGCGCCGCGCGCAGCGCCGCCAGCACCGGGGCACCGTCGGGCCGCACGCCGCGCCAGACATGGAACGCTTCGGCCGCCTGCTCGACCAGCATGCCGAGGCCGTCGGCCGTGCGCGCGCCGAGCGCCGTCGCATGCCGCATGAACACGGTCGGCTGCGCGCCGTACATCATGTCGTAGGCGAGCGTCGCGGGGCCGAACGCCGCCGGATCGCAGTCGGGCAGCGACGCATCGAGGCTGCCGGCCGTCGCGTTGACGATCACGTCGTAGGCGTCGGACCCGACCCGCTGTGCGCCGCCGCCCGCCAGCACGCAACCCGCGTCATGCGCGGCCTGCGCGAACTGGCCGGCCAGCTCCTCGGCCTTGCCCGCCGTGCGATTGACGATGGTGAGCGCGAGCGGCGCGCATTCGAGCAGCGGCAGCACGGCACCGCGCGCCGCGCCCCCGGCGCCGAGCAGCAGGATGCGCGCGCCCGCGAGCCGTACGCCGAGATTCGTTTCGATGTCGCGCACCAGCCCGACGCCGTCGGTGTTGTCGCCGAAGATGCCCTGCGCATCGAAGCGCAGCGTATTGACCGCGCCCGCGGCCGCCGCGCGCGGCGACAGCGTATCGGCCAACGCATGCGCGTCGAGCTTGAACGGCACCGTGACGTTGAGTCCGCGCCCGCCCTCCGCGATGAATTCGCACACCGATGCGGCAAAGCCGTCGAGCGGCGCGAGACGATGCGCGTAGTCGAGCAGCTCGCCCGTCTGTTCGGCGAAGCGGCCATGAATGAACGGCGACTTGCTGTGGGCGATCGGGTTGCCGATCACCGCATAGCGGTCGCGCGCCGCCGGATTCGCCGCACTCATTCCGTGCGCCCCGGCTCGCCTGCCGGCGCGGCGCCGTCCGCTTCGCCGACGGGCGCATCGGTCGCGTCGCCTGCCTCGGCAAGCGCTTCCGCCTCGCTTTCGGCGGACGCGTCGGCGGCATCGAGCAGCGTTTCGTCGCCCGCTTCGTCCTCGTCGTCGGCCGCCTCGCCGCCCGACACGACGGGCGCATCGAGCACGTTCAGCAGCCGCACCGATGCTTCGACGGTCAGCTCGTCCACCGACATCACGTCGAGCAGCACGCGCGTCCCGCGCGCATGCACGCCGAGCCCCGGCACGTGCAGCAGCAGCGGCACGTCCTCGAGGCGCACCAGGTCGCCCTTCACGACGGTCGCGACCACCTGCTTCTTCCCTTCCTGCCGGATCCAGCGCAGACACCAGAAGTACTCCATCCGGCGCTGGTGATCGGCGTAGGCGGTGTAGGTGTCGTCGAAGCCCTGCACGACCGCGTACAGATCCGCGTCCTTCGGCTTGAACGGCGCCGCGAGCTTGGCGGTCACGCCGTGCTGCACGCACGCGAGCAGTTGCCACTGGTTGACGAGGTCGACATAGCGGCGCAGCGGCGACGTGCTCCACGCGTACTGGGCGACGCCCAGCCCTTCGTGCGGCGCGGCGCTGGTCTGCATGCGGGTGCGCTTCGGACCGCTCGGCACGCCGAACGCGCGCTGCGAACGGTAGATGCCCGGTACAGTGTGATCGTGCAGGAACCCGCCCCAGGTCGAATTCGCGAGAATCGCGAGTTCGGACACGATCAGGTCGAGCGGCGAGCCGCGGCGGCGCGGCGTGATCGTCACGTGCTCGCCTTCGACATAGAAATTGAAATCGGTGTTGCGCTGCACCTCGCGCTTCAGCCCGTAGCCCGCGCGCGCAACTTGGCGCTTCTCGAACAGCGCCTGCGCGAGCGGCCACAGTATCGCGATGTCGTCCTTGTGCGGATAGTCGCCGCTGCCCGCCGCGAGCGTCTCCTCGGTCACCAGCTCGTCGAGCGTGTTGTGCCGCAGGTTGCTCTTCACGAAGACGTATTCCGCGCGCGTCTCGTTCGCGACGATGTCCTGCGTCTCGCGGTTCACGATGATGTAGAGCGACAGCGCCGGGCGGTAGCCGCCTTCCTTCAGCGTGAAGACCTCGACGACGTCGTCCGGCAGCATCGTGATCTTGTCGCCCGGCATGTAGACGGTGGACAGCCGGGTGCGCGCGATCGCGTCGACCGCGTCGCCGCGCGCGATCCCGAGCGCCGGCGCCGCGATGTGCACGCCGATCCGCACCCGGCCGTCGGACAGATGCTGGACCGAGAACGCGTCGTCGATTTCGGTGGTCGTCACGTCGTCGATCGAGAAGGCCTCGACGTCCGCGCGCGGCAGGTCCTCGGGCAACTGGCCGACCGTCACCGCCGGAAAGCCCGTGCCGTGCGGGAAGAATTCCGCGAGGAAGCGGGCCTCGTGCAACGCGCGCGCCGACGGAATACCGCCGCAGTCGAGCATCAGCCGGGCGGGCGATACGCCGCGCGCGCCGGCCGCCGCTTCCAGCGCCTTGTATTCGATCGAATTCTTGTCGGGTTTCGTGAGCAGGGCCAGCGCCTTGCCGGCGAACGCGGCGGGCAGCGCGCCGGCCTTCAGTTCTTCCTCGTAACCCGCTTGCACCAGCGCCTGCTGGCGTTTGCGCTCGAGCCCGGCGAGCGCCATCTTGAGCTGCTCCTCCGGCGCGCGCTGATACTGGCCGCGGCCCTTGCGGCGGAAATAGACGGGCGCGCCGTGCAGGCGCAGCACGAGCGCCGCGCGCTCGACCGGGCCGTAGCTTTCGCCGTAATACTCGCCGGCGAGCGCCGCGTACGCGAACTCCTCGGCCGGCGCGCATTCCCACAGAAAATCCAGGTCGATCTGCTGCGCGGCCGCGTCGGCCTGCTGCATCAGTTCCCCGGCGGCGGGCTTCTCGAATTCGATCAGCACGTCCTTCGCGCGAACCTTCGCGCGCCGGCCGCCGGGCAATTCGACCTGGAAGGCGTCGCCCTGGCGCGACAGCACGCTGCCCGCCTTGAAACTACCCGATTCCTCGAAGAAAACGTTCACTCAGTACTCTCGTTCAGACTTCCGGGCACGGCGCCTCCAGCAAAGGATGCGCGCCGCGCCCCGTGGGGTGGTGTGTGCGGTTGGCCGGACCGCCGCCGGCCGACGCCTAGCGGGCGTCGCAAAACGCGATGACGTCGTCGATATAGTCGGCAAATTCGCTGATGCCGTGATCGCTGCCTTCGATCAGCCGGGTGCGTACACCGGGGTAATGCGCGAGCATGTCGCGGTAATCCAGCACTTCGTCGCCCGTCGCCGCGAACAGATAGTAGCGCTCGGGCCGCGTGACCGCCGCGACGCGCAACGCGTTCAGTTCGTCGAGATGATGCCGTTCGACGACGATGCTGCCGCCGCCGTGCCACAACGGCTGTTCGCCGAGATGCTGTTCCAGATCCCGCTGCGGCTCGGTGGCGGGATTCAGCAGGACCGCGCGCCAGCCGTGCCGCTCCGCGAGCCAGGTCGCGTAGTAGCCGCCGAGCGAGCTGCCGATCACGGTCACGTCGCCGGGCGCCGCGCCGGCCACCTCCGCCTCGGCCGCCGCGACCGCCTCGAGCGGCGCCATCGACAGCATCGGACAACGCCATTCGTCGGAGCGGCCGAGCGCGGCGAGCCGCGCGGCCAGCGCCTGCGACTTGGCCGATTGCGGCGACGAACGGAACCCGTGCAGATACAGGATCACGCACCGCTCCGGCCGGCCGACAGCGCGTCGAGCAGCTTCTGGTGCACGCCGCCGAACCCGCCGTTGCTCATCACGAGCACGTGGTCGCCCGGCCGCGCGGCCGCCGTCACGGCTTTCACCAGCGCCTGCAGATCGTCGAACGCCCGCGCCTTCCCGCCCAGCGGCGCGAGCGCATCCGGCAGGCTCCAGCCCAGCACGTCGCGGCCTCCCGGCGCGCCGTAGCCGAACACGAGGTCGGCGTCGGCGAGACTCGCCGGCAGTTGCGCCTTCATCACGCCGAGCTTCATCGTGTTCGAGCGCGGCTCGAGAACGGCGAGAATCCGGGTGTTTTCACGGCCGATGCGAGCGCGAAGCCCGTCGATCGTCATTTCGATCGCGGTCGGATGATGGGCGAAGTCGTCATAGACGGTGACCCCGTCCACGCTGCCGCGCACTTCCATCCGGCGCTTCACGTTGCGGAATGTGCTCAGCGATTGCGCCGCCTGCGCGGGCGGCACGCCGACGTGCCGGGCCGCGGCGATCGCGGCCAACGCGTTCAGGCGGTTGTGCTCGCCCTGCACGGCCCAGTCGACCGCGCCGACCCGTTCGCTGCGGGCATACACCGCGAACCGCTCGTCGACCGGTACGCCGTCCTCGGCGGGCAGCGCCTGCCAGCCGCCGTCGACGCCGAAGCGCTCGACCTCGCTCCAGCAGCCGCGCGCGAGCACCCGTTCGAGCGCATCCTCGCGGCCGTTGGTGACGAGCCGGCCCACGCCGGGCACGGTACGGACCAGATGGTGAAATTGCGTCTCGATCGCGGCGAGATCCGGGAAGATATCAGCGTGATCGAATTCCAGGTTGTTCAGGATGACGGTGCGCGGACGGTAGTGCACGAACTTCGAGCGCTTGTCGAAGAACGCCGTATCGTATTCGTCCGCTTCGATCACGAAGAAGCTCGAATCGGTCAGCCGGGCGGAGATGCCGAAGTTCAGCGGCACGCCACCGATCAGGAAGCCGGGATTCAGGCCGGCGTCTTCGAGCAGCCACGCCAGCATCGAACTGGTCGTCGTCTTGCCGTGCGTCCCCGCGACCGCGAGCACCCACTTACCGGCCAGCACGTGCTCGCCGAGCCATTGCGGTCCGGATACGTACGGCAGCCCGCGGTCGAGGATCGCTTCCATCAGCGGGTTGCCGCGCGACACCACGTTGCCGATCACGAACAGATCCGGCTTCAGGTCGACCTGCTCGGCGCCGTACCCTTCGATCAACTGGATGCCCTGTGCTTCCAGCTGCGTGCTCATGGGCGGGTAGACGCCCGCATCGCAACCCGTCACGGTGTGGCCTGCTTCGCGCGCGAGTACGGCGAGACCGCCCATGAAGGTGCCGCAGATGCCAAGAATGTGGATATGCATAAAACTGTCGCGCCGCATCGGCGTAGAGTCGAATCCGTAAGTCGGCTGCGGTGCGCGCCGCCCGCCGCACCCCGTGCGCGAGCGGCGGGAAAACCGCCGCGTGAAGGCCGCTATTGTAACTGACGGCCCCGCCGCCACCGACGGAGGCCTTGGCCGCCGGCCGGCGCGTGCCGATCTAGTATGATTGCCGGATCATGTCTCGCAAATCCTTACTCGACCCGCGCCGCGTGCGCGAGGAAATCGCGCTGGCGGCCGCCCGCCTGATCGCCGAAGACGGGCTCGACTACGCCGGAGCGAAGCGCAAGGCGGCACGCCAGCTGCTCGGCGACACGCGTATTGCCGGAGAATGGCTGCCGGATAACGACCAGATCGAAGCCGAACTGCACGAATACCTCGCGCTGTTCCAGGGGGAAACGCAGCCCGCCGAGCTGCTGAGGCTGCGCGAAGCCGCGCTCGACTGGATGATCCGACTCGCGGCTTTCGATCCCTACGTGACGGGCGCGGTGCTGAACGGCACGGCGAATGCCCACTCGGACATCCACCTGCAGACGTTCTCCGACAGCCAGAAGGACGTCGCGATCTATCTGCTGAACCAGAACATCCAGTACGACGTATCCGAAACCCGCCATTTCGCGGGGCGCGGCGACGTCGAGACCCTGAGCTTCCTGTGGCGCGGCCAGCGCGGCGCGGAACCGGTCGGCGTGCACGTCGCACTGTATACAAGCACCGACCTGCGCGGCGCGGTTCGCGCCGACGCGCGCGGGCGCCTTGCCCGAGCCGATGCGAATGCGTTGCGCGCGCTGATCGCCGCCTCAGGCCCCTCTTCTTCCCCGGTTTGATCGATCATCATGAACAGCAAACGGATTCTCGTAGGCGCCGCGGTCTCGGCCATCGCCGTCATCGGCGGCTTTGCCGCCGGCCACTGGGTACGCGGCGGCCCGCTCGAAAACACGGCGCAAGCCGCGCCGGCGCAAGGCACCGCGGTCGGCCAGCTATGGGCCGCGTCGCTCACCGACGCCGACGGCAAACCGCAGACGCTCGCCGCCTTCAAAGGCCAGAAAGTGGTCGTGAATTTCTGGGCGTCGTGGTGCGGCCCGTGCGTCGAGGAAATGCCCGAGCTCGTCAGGTTGTCGCATGAATACTCGAAGAAAGGCGTGCGTTTCGTCGGGATCGGCGTCGATTCCGAGAAAAACGTGAAAGCGTTCCTGCAAAAGGTGAAGGTCGACTATCCGATCTTCGTCAGTGGCTATGCGGGCGCCGACCTCGCCCGTGCGTTCGGCAACACGGCCGGCGCCCTGCCGTTTACCGTCGTCATCGACCAGAACGGCAAGGTTCGCGAGACAAAATTGGGGCAAATTCATCCGGACGAGCTGAAACGCACGCTCGACGCGCTGTAACCCGCACGAAGCGACACCGGCAAATTACGAGCAGAATCCACGGGATTGACACCAAAATCGGCGCAGTTGGCAGATTCTTCGTCAGCCAATCCGTAAAAATTGCCGGCGCCGTTCAATCTGTCGTTCGGCAAAACTAGACAAATTTCTCTAATCAGCGCTAAAGTTCGCGCAATTCCGCAGAAAAAGAAGCGACCATGACACGATTGCTGGTGCTGCACGGCCCGAACCTCAACCTTCTCGGCACCCGGGAACCGGAGGTGTACGGCCGCGTGACGCTGGCGCAAATCGATCAGGCGCTTGCCGAGCGGGCGCGGGAGGCGGGCGCCGAGCTGGCGTCGTTCCAGAGCAACCATGAAGGCGCGCTTGTCGACCGCATTCAGGCTGCCCGGGACGAGCAGACCGACTTCATCCTGATCAATCCGGCTGCGTACACGCATACGAGCGTCGCGATCCGCGATGCGCTCGCGGGCATCGGCGTGCCGTTCGTGGAGATACACCTGTCGAACGTGCACCGCCGCGAGACGTTCAGACACCACTCCTACTTTTCCGATCTCGCCGACGGCGTCATCTGCGGCTTCGGCTGGAAGGGTTATCTGTACGCACTCGATTACGCGCTCGACACGCTGCAAGGCACGTCGCGCGGCTGATTTTTCAAGAACTCGATTCAACGCCGGTTCAAACCGGCGTTTCACGTATTGAAAGGGGAATTCCCGATGGATCTTCGCAAGCTGAAAACTCTGATCGACCTCGTCTCCGAATCCGGCATCTCCGAGCTGGAAGTCACGGAAGGCGAAGGCAAGGTGCGCATCGTCAAGAACGCGCCGCCGGTCTATGTCCAGCAACCGACCGGCTACGCCCCGCAAGTCAGCGCGCCCGCGCCCGCCGCGGCGGCAGCGCCCGAAGGCGGTGCCGCGCCGGCTGCGGCCGGCGCCGCCGCACCGGCTGCCAGCGTGCCGCAAGGTCATGTCGTGAAGTCCCCGATGGTCGGCACGTTCTACCGCTCGCCGTCGCCGGGCGCCGATCCGTTCGTCCAGGTGGGCGATACGGTGAAGGAAGGCCAGACGCTGTGCATCATCGAAGCGATGAAACTGCTGAACGAAATCGAATCGGACAAGTCCGGCGTCATCAAGGAAATCCTCTCCGACAACGGCCAGGCCGTCGAATACGGCCAGCCGCTCTTCGTCATCGGCTGACCAGCCGCCGCGCAGGCGCCGTCGCGCCGCGCGACACCGATCCTCTTAAGGCGCGCCGCGCGCGCCCACTGAAGAGACGAATACTCGCTATGTTTGAAAAAATCCTCATTGCCAATCGCGGCGAAATCGCGTTGCGCATCCAGCGCGCGTGCCGCGAGCTGGGTGTCAAGACGGTGGTGGTGTACTCGGAAGCCGACAAGGAAGCCAAGTACGTGCGCCTCGCCGACGAGGCGGTCTGCATCGGACCCGCGCCGTCGAACCTCAGCTACCTGAACATGCCCGCGCTGATCAGCGCGGCGGAAGTCACCGACGCCGAAGCGATCCACCCCGGCTACGGATTCCTGTCCGAGAACGCCGACTTCGCGGAGCGCGTCGAGCAGTCGGGCTTCACGTTCATCGGCCCGCGCCCCGACACCATCCGGATGATGGGCGACAAGGTCACGGCGAAGCAGACCATGATCAAGACCGGCGTGCCCTGCGTGCCGGGTTCGGACGGCGCGTTGCCGGACGATCCGAAGGAGATCGTGAAAATTGCCCGCTCGGTCGGCTACCCCGTCATCATCAAGGCGGCGGGCGGCGGCGGCGGGCGCGGCATGCGAGTGGTCCATACCGAAGCGGCGCTGGTCAACGCGGTCAACATGACGCGAGAAGAAGCCGGCCGCGCGTTCGGCAATCCGCAGGTCTACATGGAGAAATTCCTCGAGAACCCGCGCCACATCGAAATCCAGGTGCTCGCCGATTCGCACAAGAACGCCGTCTGGCTCGGCGAGCGCGACTGCTCGATGCAGCGCCGCCACCAGAAGGTGATCGAGGAAGCGCCGGCGCCCGGTATCGCACGCCGCCTGCTCGACCGGATCGGCGACCGCTGCGCGGACGCCTGCAAGAAGATGGGCTATCTCGGCGCCGGGACGTTCGAATTCCTGTACGAGAACAACGAGTTCTACTTCATCGAGATGAACACGCGGGTGCAGGTCGAGCACCCGGTGACAGAGTTCATCACGGGCGTCGACATCGTGCAGGAGCAGATCCGTATCGCCGCCGGCGAGAAGCTCGGCTTCCGCCAGCGCGATATCCAGTTCCGCGGCCATGCGATCGAATGCCGGATCAATGCCGAGGATCCGTTCAAGTTCACGCCGTCGCCGGGCCGGATCACGTCGTGGCACACGCCGGGCGGCCCCGGTATCCGCGTCGATTCGCATGCGTACAACGGCTATTTCGTGCCGCCTAACTACGATTCGATGATCGGCAAGCTGATCGCCTACGGCGCGACCCGCGAGCAGGCGATTCGCCGGATGCGCATCGCGCTGTCGGAAATGGTGGTCGAAGGCATTCAGACCAACATCCCGCTGCACCGCGAGCTGATGCTCGACTCGAAGTTCGTCGAAGGCGGCACCAGCATCCACTATCTCGAAAACCGGCTCGCGGCGAAGCAGCAGGTCGCACCGGAAGAAGCGTAAGCATGAGCTATCGGGAACTCGTCGTCGAACTCGCGCGCGAACATGCGGAAGCGCTGTCCGACGCGCTGATCGAGCTGGGCGCGCTGTCGGTATCCGTCGAGGATGCCGATGCGGACACGCCGGACGAGCAGCCGCTCTTCGGCGAACCCGGCCTCACGCCGGAGCGCACCGCGTGGCAGCGCTCGCGCGTGGTCGCGCTGCTCGACGCGCAGCACGAGCCGGCGGTACTGCTCGCCGCCGCCGTCAACGAACTGGGCCTGGCCGACGCGCCCGCCTTCACCGTGCGCGAGGTCGAGGAACAGGACTGGGTGCGGCTCACCCAATCGCAATTCGAGCCGATCCACATCGGCGAGAAGATCTGGGTCGTGCCGTCGTGGCATGACGCGCCGGACCCCGACGCGCTCGTGCTCGAACTCGATCCGGGCCTCGCGTTCGGCACCGGCAGCCACCCGACCACCCGGCTGTGCATGGAATGGCTCGAGCAATCGGTCCGGCCCGGTCAGTCGGTACTCGATTACGGCTGCGGCTCCGGCATCCTGGCGATCCTCGCGAAGAAATGCGGCGCGCAGCCGGTGCTCGGCATCGACATCGACCCGCAAGCGGTCGAATCGGCGCGCCAGAACAGCACGCGCAACCACGCCGACGTTACCTACGGCCTGCCGGACGACTGTCCGGACGGCGAATTCGACATCGTCGTCGCCAACATCCTGTCGAACCCGCTCAAGCTGATGGCGTCGATGCTCGCGTCGAAGGTGAAGCCGGGCGGACGCATCGCGCTGTCGGGCGTGCTGGCGCGACAGGCGGATGAAGTCGCGAGCGTTTACGCCCGCTACATCGACATCGCCGTATGGCGCGAGTACGAAGGTTGGGTATGCCTTGCCGGAACCCGGCGGGAAAGCCATTAGAATAGGCGCTTGTCTTTCACTCAGGCCCAGCTGGCCGCCCGGCTACCCATGCTCCTAGCGACGCGCTGTCCTCATTGTGAAACCGTTTTCCGCCTGCAGCAGAACCACCTGACGCTGCACGGCGGACTCGTCCGTTGCGGACATTGCCAGCAAGTGTTCGATGCGGCGAGTTCGCTGGTCGACGCCGAATCGCACGCCTCACCGGCGGCCGTTTCGCAGGCGGCGAGCGAAACGCCGCAGCAACCGTTCGTATCCGATGTGGCGCGTGCGCCGGGCGGAGTCGAACCCGGGCCCGCGACTGCGGGCACCGCGGCACCCCGGCCGAATACCGGATCGCCGGGCCACCCTGCCGTGCTCGACGCCTCGCCCTCATCGGCCGAAACCGAAGGCGGACGCTCGCCCGCGGCAGCCGCACACCAGTCGAGCGCCGACTTACCACGCCAGCAAGCGTCGTCCGACGCGGCATTCGCACCGGTTGAGACTGGAGCCGGCGTCGCGATGGCGGAAGCGGCTCGTTCCGCCAACGACGCGACACCCCGCGAGCAAACCCGCGACGCACTGCCGTCACCGCTCGAAGCCGGATTCGCGCACGCCCCGACGAACGCCGCGAGCGACCGGCCGGCACACTTCCCGCCGCTCGGCGCGCCCCATTCGCAGGCCGGCTCCGAACCCGCGCAGGAATCCGTCGCACCCTTGGCGGGCGAGCCAATGCAGCGCATCTTTACCGCGTCCTCGCCCACGCCCTCGCTACCCGACCACCGCGATTTCACGCCCGGCGCCTGGGACATGTGGGCGCCCTGGCTCGACGGCGGCGTCGACCCGAACCTTCAGCACAGCGGCGCGAACGTGAGCGCGGAGCCGCTCGTTCCGGTTGCGCTGCCCGAACCGGGCGCCACGCCGGCAAGCGAAGCCGGCGTCGCCCGGTTCACCGGCATACCGAGCCCGTTTCCCGCCCCCGAATCCGCCCCCGAATCCGCCGCCGAGCATGCGAGCGATGCGCCGGAAGCTGCCCCGCGGCAGCCGACCGCGTCGGATGATGCAGCCGAGCCGACACTGTCCGGCGCCGTCTCGCCTCTCGATCCGGTGACCCGCCGCGACCCCGACCCCGGTCATCGCGAACCGCATTTCAGCTCGGCAGCCGCCGCTGCCGAACCCTTCGCCGCCGCGCCCGAGAGCGACCATCGCGAGCACTTCGCGGTGACCCGCGAAACGCGCACGCCCGCGCGCGGAGGAGGTTTCCTGCGCGCGTTCGGCTGGCTCGTCGCGATCGGGCTGGTGCTGCTGCTCGTGCTGCAGCTCGCCTGGTGGCAACGTGAAAAGCTGATGCTCTACTGGCCGCAGAGCCAGCATCTGTTCAGCAGTGCGTGCGTATCGCTGGGCTGCACCGTCCTGCCGCCGCGCGCGATCGACGGGCTGCGGCTCGACGCGTCCGATCTGCGCCAGTTGGACGGCCCGCGCGTGCTGGAACTGAAAGTGCCGCTCACCAATCGCTACCCGGTCGCGCTCGCCTACCCGTCGATCGAACTCACGCTGCTCGACGAAGCGAACAACGTCGCCGTGCGCCGCGTGCTGGCCCCGCGCGACTACGTCCGCCCGGGCACGCCGGTCGATGCCGGGATGCCCGCCGGCGCAACCCAGACGATGGTCGTCCGGATCGACACGGGCGGTGCCTCCGCATCGAATTTCCGCGTCCAGATCTTCTATCCGTAATGCAGTAACGCCCCGCGGCGCGCGCCGATGCGCGTCCGCCCCAACCCCTGCGTCTCGACGACGCACAATTTCGGAGCACGAACATGAGCAAAGTTACGCTGGGTGGCAACCCGATCGAAATCGCCGGCACGTTCCCGACCGTCGGCTCGCAAGCCGCCGATTTCAAGCTGGTCGGCAAAGATCTCGGCGATCTGTCGCTCGCCAGCTTCGCCGGCAAGCGCAAGGTGCTGAACATCGTCCCGAGCCTCGACACGCCGACCTGCGCGACGTCGACTCGCAAGTTCAACGAAGCCGCGAGCAAGCTGGCGAACACGGTGGTGGTCGTGGTGTCCGCCGACCTGCCGTTCGCGGCCAGCCGCTTCTGCACGACGGAAGGCCTCGACAACGTCGTGACCGCCTCGACCTTCCGGGGCGGCCGCGCATTTGCGGACGCGTACGGCGTCGACGTGACGAGCGGCCCGCTCAACGGCCTGACCGCGCGCGCCGTGGTCGTGATCGACGAAAACAACGAGGTGACGCATACCGAACTCGTCGGCGAAATCAAGGACGAGCCGAACTACGACGCTGCCCTCGCCGCGCTCAACTAAACGCCGTTCCGAATCCATGCCCCGCGCCGCGCCTCTATCCGCGCGGCGCGTGCGCATCAGGGCCAGATAAAAACCAACCACTTCTACAGGAATGCTCACCTTGGCTACGCTGATTTGCGGTTCGATCGCCTACGACAACATCATGACCTTCGAGGGGCGCTTTCGGGAGCACATCCTGCCCGACCAGGTGCACATGATCAATCTCAGCTTCCTCGTGCCGACGATCCGGCGCGAATTCGGCGGCTGCGCGGGCAACATCGGCTATGCGCTCCACCTGCTCGGCGGCGACGCGCGCATCATGGGCGCGCTGGGCGCGATCGACGCGCAGCTCTACGTCGATCGTCTCAAGCAGCTCGGCCTGTCGACCGAGCATGTGCGGGTGCTGCCCGACATGTACTCCGCGCAGGCGATGATCACGACCGACCTCGACAACAACCAGATCACCGCCTTCCACCCCGGCGCGATGATGCAGGCGCACGTGAACCACGCAGGTCGGGCGCCCGGCATCAAGCTCGCGATCGTCGGCCCGGACGGCTACCAGGGCATGGTGCAGCATACCGAGGAGCTGGCAGAGGCGGGCGTACCGTTCATTTTCGATCCGGGCCAGGGTTTGCCGCTGTTCGACGGTGCTACATTGCGCCGCAGCATTGAACTTGCGACGTATGTCGCTGTCAACGATTACGAAGCCAAGCTGGTGAGCGACAAAACGGGCTGGTCCGAAGACGAAATCGCCAGCCGGGTTCAGGCACTCATCATCACGCGCGGCGAACACGGTGCGACCATCCGCCTCAAGGGCGGCGACGAACAGATTCCGGTGGTTCCCGCCGAGCGCATCGTCGATCCGACCGGATGCGGAGACGCATTCCGCGGCGGTCTGCTGTACGGCATCGAAAACGCGCTGGATTGGGCAACCACCGGCCGCCTCGCAAGCCTGATGGGTTCCCTCAAGATCGCACAGCAGGGCCCGCAAACCTACACGCCCACCCGGGCGGAAATCGACGCGCGCTTCGAAGCCGCGTTCGGCTACAGTCTTAAATGAATCAAGTTGGAGAGAACGACACATGTTGACCAAGAAAACCCTCACGCTCGCAGCCATGCTGACCGCTTCGGTGACGCTGGCCGGCTGCTTCACGCCGCCGGGGTCGGCTGATGTCTATAGCGTCGGCCAGGCACAACGCGAACAGACCGTGCGCCTCGGCACGGTGGAAAGCGTCCGCGCGGTGAAGATCCAGAGCGACGGCGGCGGCAGCGCGATCGGCACGCTCGGCGGCGGCGCACTCGGCGCGGTCGCGGGCAGCGCGATCGGCGGCGGCAAGGGTTCGATCCTCACCGCCATCGCGGGCGGTCTCGCCGGCGCGGTCGCGGGCAATGCGATCGGCCAGGGCATGAGCTCGGCCAACGGTGTCGAAATCACGGTGCGCCTCGATAACGGCGATCTGCGCTCGATCACGCAAGCGGCAACGGCCGAACTGTTTCGCGCGGGCGATCGCGTGCGGCTCCTGTCGAGCGGCGGTGTGACCCGCGTCACGCACTAACCCGTCTTACCTCAGCACGCGGCGCAAGCCGCGATCCGACGCATGCGCCCTTTCGCGCATGCGTTTTTTTATGCGCGGCGTATCGGCTGCACGAGACTCGCGGCCGTAAAAAAATCCCGCCACGAAACCCAGTGGCGGGATCTCGATTGAGTAGCCTTACTCAATCCACGGACACGGCGAAGGTGTCCGATTGCCTACATGCAGCGCTTACGGGCGGCTGCCGGTCGGGAACGGCCATGCCGCTGCCGGGTTGAGCGCGGTCTTCACGCCCGATGCCGGAGCAACCGATGCCGTCGACGCCGTCGTTGCCGGCGCAGCCTTCTTCACCACCGCCTTCTTCGGCGCAGCAGCCTTCTTCGCGGGAGCGGCCTTCTTCGCAGCGGGGGCAGCCTTCTTCGCAGGGGCAGCTTTCTTCGCGGCGGCCTTCTTCGCAGCAGGCTTCTTGGCAGCAGGCTTCTTCGCAGCCGGCTTCTTGGCGGCAACCTTCTTGGCAGCGGCCTTCTTCGCCGGCGCCTTCTTGGCTGCAACCTTCTTCGCGGCAACCTTCTTCACCGCGACTTTCTTCGCTGCGGCCTTCTTCGCCGGCGCCTTCTTGGCGGCAACCTTCTTCACCGCCGCCTTCTTGGCCGGCGCTGCCTTCTTCGCAGCAACCTTCTTCACCGCAACCTTCTTGGCGGCAACCTTCTTCACTGCCGCCTTCTTGGCCGGCGCTGCCTTCTTCGCAGCAACCTTCTTCACCGCAACCTTCTTCACTGCGGCTTTCTTCGCCGGCGCGGCTTTCTTGGCGACGGGCTTCTTAGCCGCTGCCTTCTTAGCAGCCGGTTTTTTCTTGGCAAGTGCCATCATGTTCTCCTTCAGGTTCAGATGAGAGTCAGTTCAAACTACACCCTTCGTCAAAACCCGCTTCCCGCGGACGTTTATCAGGACGTGCGCTTCGAAGCGGGCTATTCATCGGCGTACGCAGGTGACGCGCGCTTACGCTAATGAATGCGGTATGGCGCGCGGTGCTCCATGGCACCGCGCGCCAAATCAAGTCGGCAGCCGGCGCGCCCTGCGCCACTGCCTGTGAATGCTTGATAAAGCCGGGGGCCACGCGGCCGCCGGCTTTTTCCGGAGGGAAGTTTGCCCATCCCACTGAAGGGTTCGCAAAGTGCCTATCATGTTTGTGGGCCGTTAAGGCACCGGGCATGCTTTGCATCAGGCGTTCTTGCTCCTAAACCTTGCGCCGGGCGGTTCGCCCGGCCTATCCATCGTCATTTCTCGACTGCGCAACCGGGGGTTATTCCCAGGACAGTGCGCCGCCCGTCTGATACTCGATCACACGCGTCTCGAAGAAGTTGCGTTCCTTCTTCAAGTCGATCATCTCGCTCATCCACGGGAACGGGTTTTCCTCGTTCGGGTACAGCGGATCGAGACCGATCTGCTGGCAACGGCGGTTGCAGATGAAGCGCAGGTAGCTCTTGAACATCGACGCATTCAGGCCCAGCACGCCGCGCGGCATCGTGTCTTCCGCGTAGCGGTACTCGAGATCGACCGCTTCCTTGAACAGTTCGCGGATCTCGGCCCGGAACTCGGCCGTCCACAGGTGCGGGTTTTCCAGCTTGATCTGGTTGATCAGGTCGATGCCGAAGTTGCAGTGCATCGACTCGTCGCGCAGGATGTACTGGTACTGCTCCGCGGCGCCCGTCATCTTGTTCTGGCGGCCGAGCGCGAGAATCTGCGTGAAGCCGACATAGAAGAACAGGCCTTCCATGATGCAGGCGAATACGATCAGCGACTTCAGCAGCTTCTGGTCGGCGTCGAGCGTGCCCGTCACGAATGCCGGGTCGGTCAGCGTATGGATGAACGGAATCAGGAACTCGTCCTTCGCGCGGATCGAATGCACTTCGTGATACGCGTTGAAGATCTCGCCTTCGTCGAGGCCGAGCGATTCGACAATATATTGGTACGCGTGCGTGTGGATCGCCTCTTCGAACGCCTGGCGCAGCAGGAACTGCCGGCACTCGGGCGCCGTGATGTGGCGGTAGGTGCCCAGCACGATGTTGTTCGCGGCGAGCGAATCGGCCGTCACGAAGAAGCCGAGGTTACGCTTGACGATCCGGCGTTCGTCCTCGGTGAGGCCGTTCGGATCCTTCCACAGCGCGATGTCGCGGGACATGTTGATTTCCTGCGGCATCCAGTGGTTCGCACAGCCCGCCAGGTACTTTTCCCACGCCCACTTGTATTTGAACGGCACCAGCTGATTGACGTCAGTCTGGCCGTTGATGATGCGCTTGTCGGCGACATTGACCCGCGCTTCCGTACCGGCGGCGGGGGCGGCTGCCGAAGCAGCGGCGGACGCATAAGGTGCTACCGCGAGATCGCCTTCGAAGATATCGCGCACCGACGGAGCCTGATGAGCCGCAGGCATCGCGGCCTGCGTTCCGACAGCCATTCCTGCGGAGGTGCGCATCGCATTCTGCTGTGCGCCGGTCGCGGGAGTTACGGCAGTCTTCTCGTCATCCCAATTGAGCATAAATTCTCACCATCAATTTAGAACGGTTTGTACCATCTTTTTCTGAGCGATAAAAGGGTTCGCTCACGAAAAATCCTTTTTTCGATTCGCGTTGCGACCTCGATACAACACTTTCGGCAACGCATCGACATTCGTGAAGCGCGCAATGTGTGCCGCGCGTGTATCGCGAGGTGCGCTCGACGCATCGAACGCGGATCGAAACGCGACATCGTCGGGGCCGTTTCGATCGCTCTGCCTGTGGTCTGCGACGCGCTGTCCGCGTTACAGAATCCTTATTATTTTTTTAGTAGAGAGCGGCGCACACTTCAACCTCTATCGGTTGCCGTCGCGCGCCGCTCGCCGGTTCGAGCGCGTCAGACGCGCCGCGTTACTGGCACGCTTCGCACTCGTCGAAGCCCGGATCGCCCGGACGCATCGTGCACACCGGACCGTCCGCCTCGAGCGGTGCCGCGTTCAGCGCGCCCGACGACACATCGCCGCCCGCCGCACCGAAGCCGCCCGCCGCGCCTTGCGCGCCGCCTGCCGCACCGCCGCCGCCCACACCGCCGCCCGTCGGCACCGCGTTCAGCGCGCCGTGCGCCACCGTCGATTTCTCGACGTGGGTCGCCGCCATCGTGCGGAGGTAGTAGGTGGTCTTCAGGCCGCGCAGCCACGCGAGCTTGTAGACCTCGTCGAGCTTCTTGCCCGATGCGCCGCCCATATAGATATTGAGCGACTGGGCCTGGTCGATCCACTTCTGGCGACGCGATGCCGCCTCGACCAGCCAGGTCGGATCGACTTCGAACGCGGTCGCGTAGATCGCGCGCAGGTCGGCCGGGATGCGGTCGATGCGCGACAGCATGCCGTCGAAGTACTTCAGGTCGGCAACCATCACCTCGTCCCACAGGCCGCGATCCTTCAGGTCGCGAACCAGATACTCGTTTACCACTGTGAACTCGCCCGACAGGTTCGACTTCACATAGAGGTTCTGGAAGGTCGGCTCGATGCACGCGGACACGCCGATGATGTTCGAGATCGTCGCCGTCGGCGCGATCGCGACGCAGTTCGAATTGCGCATTCCGTGCGTATCGATCCGGGCGCGCAGCGCCGGCCAGTCGAGCGTCGCGCTCGTATTCACTTCGACATAGCCGCCGCGCGCCTCTTCGAGGAGCTTCAGCGTGTCCTGCGGAAGGATGCCGCGGTCCCACAGCGAGCCGCGGTAGCTCGAGTAGCGGCCGCGCTCCTCCGCGAGTTCAGTCGACGCGTAATAAGCGTGGTAGCACACCGCTTCCATCGAGCGGTCGGCGAACTCGACCGCCGCTTCCGACGCGTAAGGCGTGCGCAGCAGGTGCAGACAGTCCTGGAAGCCCATGATGCCGAGGCCCACCGGACGGTGCTTCAGGTTCGAATTGCGCGCCTTCGCGACCGCGTAGTAATTGATGTCGATCACGTTGTCGAGCATCCGCATCGCCACGCTGACGGTGCGCTTCAGCTTCTCCTGGTCGAGCGCGAAGCTGCCGTCCGCCTGCTTGGTCAGGTGGGCGACCAGGTTCACCGAACCGAGGTTGCACACCGCGATTTCGCTGTCGCTCGTATTCAGCGTGATTTCCGTGCACAGGTTCGACGAATGGACGACACCGACGTGCTGTTGCGGCGAGCGCACATTGCACGGATCCTTGAACGTGATCCACGGGTGGCCGGTTTCGAACAGCATGCCGAGCATCTTGCGCCACAGCTGCGGCGCCGGAATCTTCTTGAACAGCTTCAGTTCGCCGCGCGCGACCTTGTCCTCGTACGCGGTGTAGGCCGCCTCGAAGTCGGCGCCGAACTTGTCGTGCAGGTCGGGGCAGGTGGACGGCGAGAACAGCGTCCAGTCGGCGCCTTCCATCACGCGCTTCATGAACAGGTCGGGAATCCAGTTCGCCGTGTTCATGTCGTGGGTACGGCGGCGGTCGTCGCCGGTGTTCTTGCGCAGCTCCAGGAATTCTTCGATATCCAGGTGCCAGCTTTCCAGGTACGCGCACACCGCGCCCTTGCGCTTGCCGCCTTGGTTCACCGCCACTGCGGTGTCGTTGACGACCTTCAGGAACGGCACCACGCCCTGCGACTTGCCGTTCGTACCCTTGATATGCGAGCCGAGCGCGCGCACACGGGTCCAGTCGTTACCGAGGCCGCCCGCGAACTTCGACAGCAGCGCGTTTTCCTTGAGCGCTTCATAGATGCCGTCGAGGTCGTCCGCGACCGTCGTCAGGTAGCACGACGACAGCTGCGAGCGGCGCGTGCCCGAGTTGAACAGGGTCGGCGTGGAGCTCATGAAGTCGAAGCTCGACAGCACGTTGTAGAACTCGATCGCCCGGGTTTCGCGGTCGATCTCGTTCAGCGCCAGGCCCATCGCGACGCGCATGAAGAACGCCTGCGGCATTTCGATGCGGGCATTCTCGATGTGCAGGAAGTAGCGGTCGTACAGGGTTTGCAGGCCGAGGTAGCCGAACTGGAAGTCGCGGCCGGCGTCGAGCGCGGCGCCCAGGCGCTTCAGGTCGAACTGCAGCAGCTTCTCGTCCAGCAGCTCGGCTTCGACGCCGCGCTTCAGGAATTGCGGGAAGTATTCGACGTAGCGCTCCTGCATCTCCGCCTGCGTGACTTCCTCGCCGAGGATCTCGCGGCGGATCGTGTGCATCAGGATGCGAGCCGTGACCTGGCTGTACGCCGGGTCCTTCTCGATCATCGTGCGGGCAGCCAGGATCGCCGAATCGTAAACCTGGGTGATGGGCACGCCGTCGTACAGGTTCTTCACCGTTTCGGCGACGATCGGATCCGCGCTTACCGCCGAGCCGAGACCTTCGCAGGCCGACACGATCAACCCGCGCAGCGCATTCAGGTCGAGCGGGCGGATGACGCCGTTGTCCGTCACGTTGATGCCGCTCGCGGCTTCCGCGGGCGCGTCGGCCTCGTGGCTGCGCTCGAGGTGGCGCTTCTCGCGGTACAGCACGTACGCGCGGGCGACATTGTGTTCGCCGCCGCGCATCAGCGCGAGTTCGACCTGATCCTGAATGTCTTCAATATGGAACGTGCCGCCGTTCGGGCGGCTGCGCACCAGCGCGCGCACGACGCTCTGCGTGAGCTGCTCGACCAGTTCGCGCACCCGCGCCGATGCCGCGCCTTGCCCGCCGTTGACGGCCAGGAATGCCTTGGTCACCGCAATCGCGATCTTCGACGGTTCGAACGACACCACGCTGCCGTTCCGGCGGATCACCTTGTAGTCGGCGAACGTTGC
The DNA here is from genome assembly GCF_034721475.1 of Burkholderia alba. Classification (NCBI taxonomy): domain Bacteria; kingdom Pseudomonadati; phylum Pseudomonadota; class Betaproteobacteria; order Burkholderiales; family Burkholderiaceae; genus Burkholderia; species Burkholderia alba. Next base: position 116,434 of record NZ_JAWJWL010000017.1, read on the forward strand.
CTGCGGCGCAAGGCCTTGCGCGCCTTGTGCGGTCCCGCCGAGAGGGCGGCCGGATGCGCTCTCGAATTGGGACGTCGCGTTGTCGGTGGTTTGCATGTGCAAAGCTCCTGGTGTTGGATGATGCGGAGAGAACCGCGGATTAAGACGATTGCTGCGCGACAAGGCGCGCGAGCGGCAAGACGCGAGAAATACGGCGAGGGGACCGGCTGGGCCGATGTGCTACAGATTCGACAATGACCTTCATCGCGCCCCCTGCTGCTCTTTCTGCGCTGATTGCAGCACCCCGGACCGCCCGGCCGAATGCGCCGCATTGAGGAATTTTCCGTTCCGGCGAAGCCTGCCGGACGCTGTGCGGAAGCGGAAAATGCTTCCCGCGCTGCACACTATATCTAGTGCAAAACTGCTCAACTGGCACCAAGTATAGTGGAGCTTCGGATCATTTCAAAAGGAAATATTTGAGCGCGGACTATTGACATCGCACGCACGCAGACGCGACAAGGCGAGCATCGGAGAAAAATTTTTCGCGCATCGGCGCGGCGCGCGCTCAGTGCTTCCGGTACGGAAAGTATCGCGCCGAAAAGCCCGCATCGTCTGCGAAGCGTTGCCAATCGAAGTGGGGGCCCGGATCGGTCTTGCGACCCGGCGCGATGTCGGCGTGGCCGGCGAACGCGTCGATCGGATAGTGCGCCGCCAGCGCTCGCGCGAGCGCGGCGAGCGTCTCGTATTGCGGCGCTTCGAACGCGATATCGTCGGCGCCTTCGAGTTCGACGCCGATCGAGAAATCGTTGCAGCGTGCGCGGCCGAAGAAATCCGACGTGCCCGCGTGCCATGCACGCTCGTCGCACGAGACGAACTGCAGCAGCGTGCCGTCGCGGCGGATCAGGAAGTGCGAGGAAACCCTCACCCCGCGTAGATGCGCCCGGTAATAAGGATGCGCGTCGCAATCGAGCCGATTCTGGAACAGCTCGATGATTGCATCGCCGTTGAACTCGCCCGGCGGCAGGCTGATGTTGTGCACGACCACGAGCGTCGGCACCGCGCCCGCGGGCCGCGCCTCGAAGTTCGGCGACGGCAGGCGATGCGCGCCGCGCACCCAGCCGTCCGCATCGACGCTGAAGTGCGTCGCCGCGTTCATTGCGCGTCGCGGCCGCCGGCGCGCGCCGCATGACGCGCGGCGTGTTCCGCACTGCAATAGAACTGGCCGCCGGCCGCCACCGCTTCGCCCTTCGGCGCATGCACGCCGCATTCGGCGCAGCGGACCATCGGCTCGGCGAGCGCACCGCCGTGGCCGGCCGCACCGGCCGGCGGCTGGCCGGCGCCGGGGAACGGGCCGCCGCCGCGCTCGGCACGCGCCTGAGCGCGACGGATCTTGCGCGCCAGCCAGGTGCTCGCGAAGAACAGGAAAATCAGAAGGAGAATTTGTCGCATTGCAATCAGACGTTCAGACCACGGAACGGTGCAGCAGCACCTCGAACACAAACCGGCTGCCGACATACGCGAGCAGCAGCGCGGCGAACGACGCCAGCACCCAGCGCGCCGCGCCGCGGCCGCGCCAGCCGGACAGCCGGCGCGCCACCAGCAACCCGCCGAACATCAGCCACGACAGGATCGCGAACACGGTCTTGTGATCGAGCTTGAGCGCGCGCGCGTCGAGCTGCTCGCTGAACAGGATGCCGGACGCGAGCGTCAGCGTCAGCAGCACGAAACCCGCGACGATCAGCCGGAACAGCAGCTTCTCGAGCGTCAGCAGCGGCGGCAGCGTCTCGAGCCAGCGGGCGATCCAGCCGGACCCGTCGCGCAGGACATCGTGCCGCGGCGCATGCAGCCGGCGCTCGACCATCAGCATCAGCACCGCGTGCAGCGCGGCGATCGCGAACAAGCCGTACGCGATGTTCGCGATCAGAAAGTGCGCCTTGAAGAGCGGCGCGGCGGCATAGGGCAGCACGCGCACCCCGCCGAACAGGAGCGGCAGCAGCGACGCGACGCCCGCGAGCGGCATCACCAGCAGCCGCAGCCCGTCGAGCGGGAAGAAGAAGCTCTCGATCCAGTAGATACCCGCGCCGAGCCAGAACATCGCCGACAACGCGAACGCAAAACCGAACACCATCGCGTCGTGCGGGAAGATCGTCATGTGCAGCAGCAGGCCGTGCGCGAACAGCGCGGCGAACAGCAGCGCGCGGCCGGCGCCGCTCATGCCCGACGCGGCCGACACCCGGGCCGCCGGCTGCGGGCCGGCCGGCACGCTCGCGACGAGCGGCTGCGCGCCGCCGCCGAGGCGGTGCGCCCGCCAGCCGGCCACGGCGAGGCCGGCATACAGGAACGCAGTGAGGGCATACAGTACAATATCCATGTTCGAAGTTTACACTAGGCCCCCTACCCGCGACGGCTCGCATATTGCCCCGCTCGCGCCGTCGGGCCTCACTGTCCATCGCTCCCCATGCTCGACAATCTCACTCAACGGATGGCGCGCGTCGTCAAGACGCTGCGCGGCGAAGCCCGCCTCACCGAGGCGAACACCCAGGAGATGCTCCGCGAAGTGCGGCTCGCGCTCCTCGAAGCCGACGTCGCGCTGCCCGTCGTCCGCGAATTCATCGCGAAGGTCAAGGAAAAGGCGCTCGGCGAGGACGTGGTCGGCAGCCTGTCGCCAGGCCAGGCGCTTGTCGGCGTGGTCCAGAAGGAACTGACCGCCGTGATCGGCGGCGACTACGAAGGCAAGGCCGCCGAACTGAACCTCGCCGTCACGCCGCCCGCGATCATCCTGATGGCGGGCTTGCAGGGCGCGGGCAAGACCACCACGGTCGGCAAGCTCGCGAAGCTGCTGCGCGAGAAGTCCAAGAAGAAGGTGCTGACCGTCTCGTGCGACGTCTACCGCCCCGCCGCGATCGCGCAGCTGAAAACGGTGAGCGAACAGGTCGGCGCCGACTTCTTCCCGTCCGAGCCCGACCAGAAGCCCGTCGACATCGCCCGCGCGGCGCTCGACTGGGCGAAGCGCCACTATCATGACGTGCTGATCGTCGACACGGCGGGCCGCCTCGGCATCGACGAAGTGATGATGCAGGAAATCGCCGCGCTCCACAGCACGCTGAAGCCTGCCGAAACCCTGTTCGTCGTCGACGCGATGCTCGGCCAGGACGCCGTCAACACCGCGAAGGCGTTCAACGACGCGCTGCCGCTTACCGGCGTCGTGCTCACCAAGCTCGACGGCGATTCGCGCGGCGGCGCCGCGCTGTCCGTGCGGCACATCACCGGCAAGCCGATCAAGTTCGTCGGCGTCGCCGAAAAGCTCGACGGCCTCGAGATCTTCCATCCGGATCGGATGGCGAACCGGATCCTCGGGATGGGCGACATCCTCGCGCTGGTCGAGGAAGCGCAGCGCGGCGTCGACGTGCAAGCGGCGCAGAAGCTCGCCGACAAGGTCAAGAAAGGCGGCGATTTCGATCTGAACGACTTCCGCGCGCAGATTTCGCAAATGAAGAACATGGGCGGGCTGTCGTCGCTGATGGACAAGCTCCCGGCCCAGTTCCAGCAGGCGGCGTCCGGCGCCGACATGGGTCAGGCGGAAAAACAGATGCGCCGGATGGAGGGCATCATCAATTCGATGACCCCGACCGAGCGCGCGAAGCCCGAACTGATCAAGGCCACCCGCAAGCGCCGGATCGCCGCCGGCGCGGGCGTGCAGGTGCAGGAAGTGAACCGGATGCTGAACCAGTACGACCAGATGCGCACGATGATGAAGAAGCTGAAGGGCGGCAACCTGCAGAAAATGATGCGCGGCCTGAAGGGCATGATGCCCGGCATGCGCTAGGCGCGATCCGCGGCCGGGTGCGCGGGTTTATGCTATAGCGCGCGCCACCGCTTTTGTTTCATCCTTATTTGTACTCTGACTGCTCGCCAGAACTCATGAATCGAGAAGAAGCCCTCCACATTTTCAAACACTCGGAAGAGATCGTCTCCTCCGGCGAAGTCAACGCGTCGATCGGCAAGATGGCCACGGAGATTCGCGCGCAGATCGGAGAGGAATTCCCGCTCGTGCTGTCGGTCATGGGCGGCGCGGCAGTGTTCACCGGCATGCTGCTGCCGCACCTCGATTTCCCGCTCGAATTCGACTACATCCACCTGACCCGCTACCGCAACACCACGCAGGGCAGCCCGGAGATGCAGTGGCGTGTTGCGCCGCGCGAATCGGTCAAGGATCGCATCGTGCTCGTGCTCGACGACATCCTCGACGAAGGCGAAACGATGGCCGCGATTCGCGACCGGATCCTCGACATGGGCGCGAAGCGCTTCCTGTCGGCGGTGCTGTGCGAAAAGACGCTCGCCAAGACCAAGCCGCTGCACCCGGATTTCTGCGGGTTCGCGGTGCCGGACCGCTACGTGTTCGGCTGCGGGATGGACGCGAAGGGGTACTGGCGCAATCTGCCGACCATCCGTGCGCTGACGGCCGACGCGTAAGGCGCGGTCCCGCCCGGCCGATTCCGGCCGGCGCCCGATAAAAAAGCGGCTGCGCCATCCGGCGAGCCGCTTTTTTCATGCGCCGGCCGAATGCCGGAGTTCAGAGCTGGTGAGCGAACACCCGGATGCCCGCCAGCATCATCTCGACCGAAATCGCGACCAGCACGAGCCCCATCAGCCGCTCGAACGCCATCACGGTGCGCTCGCCGAGCCATTGCTGGATGCGCTCCGCGAGCACGAGCACGATCGCGCAGACAACCATCGTCACCGTCAGCGCACCGGCCCACTCGAGCGTCTTGCCGGGCGCCTGGGACGTCAGCAGCATCACCGTCGCGAGCGCGGACGGCCCCGCCAGCGCCGGGATCGCAAGGGGCACGATGAACGGCTCGCCGCCCGCGCGCGGATCGTTGCCGAGCGCGCCGTCCGGATGCGGAAAGATCATCCGGAGCGCGATCAGGAACAGCACGATCCCCCCGCCGATCCGCAGCGACAGGTCGGTGAGACTCATCATCCGCAGAAAACGGTCGCCGATCACCATGAAGAACAACAGGATCACGAACGCGATCGCCACCTCGCGGAGAATCAGCCGCACCCGCCGGCCGGCCGGCACGTCCCGCAACGCAGCGATGAACAGCGGAATATTGCCCAGCGGATCGGTAATCAGGATCAGCAACACCGTCGCCGACAGGAAGTTGTATTCCACCGTGCCTCCTGCCGCAACGGGTTGAGAGTCAGCGCGCGAGCGCCGCGCGCACCTTGTCGATCACCGTCGACGCGGCGGTATCCGCCGGCAGCAGCGCAGCCTCGGTGTCGCGCCGGCCCTGGTACTCGATCTTGCCGTCCTTCAGGCCGCGTTCGCCGATCACGAGGCGATGCGGCACGCCGATCAGTTCCCAGTCGGCGAACATCACGCCCGGGCGCTCGCCGCGATCGTCGAGGATCACGTCGATGCCGGCCGCCGACAGTTCCGCATAAACCTTGTCCGCCGTTTCGCGCACGCCGTCGCTGCGGTCGTAGCCCATCGGGCAGAGCACCACTTCGAACGGCGCGATCGCTTCCGGCCAGATGATGCCCTTGTCGTCGAAGTTCTGTTCGATCGCCGCGCCGAGAATCCGCGTGATGCCGATGCCGTAGCAGCCCATTTCCATCGGCTGCGGCTTGCCCGACTCGTCGAGGAAGGTCGAGCCCATCGCTTCCGAATACTTGGTGCCGAGCTGGAATACGTGGCCGACTTCGATGCCGCGGCAGATGTCGAGCACGCCCTTGCCGTCCGGCGACGGATCGCCCTTCTTCACGTTGCGGATATCGGCGACGACGGGTTCCGGCAGGTCGCGGCCCCAGTTGACGCCGGCGATGTGGTAGTCCACCTCGTTCGCGCCGACCACGAAATCGCTCATGTTCGCGACCGTGCGATCAGCGATCACCTTCACCGGCTTTTTCGTACCTACCGGTCCGAGGTAACCCGGCGGCGTGCCGAACCAGTCGACGATCTCCTGCTCCGTGGCGAAGCGATGGCCCGCCAGGCCCGGCTGCTTGCTCGCCTTGATCTCGTTCAAGTCGTGGTCGCCGCGCAGCATCAGCAGCCAGATGGTCGGCTCGGCGCCGTCGTTGTCCGTCGCGAGCACGATCGACTTGATCGTGCGCTCGAGCGGGATGCCGAGCAGTTCGGCCACCGCCTCGCACTTCGCCTTGCCGGGCGTCGCAACCTTTTCCATCGCCTCGACCGGAGCCGCGCGGCTCGCGACGAGCGGCAGCGCTTCGGCCGCTTCGACGTTCGCCGCGAAATCCGACGTCGGGCAGTAGGCGATCGCGTCTTCGCCGGTGTCGGCAATCACGTGGAATTCGTGCGAACCGCTGCCGCCGATCGAGCCGTTATCGGCCGCCACCGGACGGAATTCGAGGCCGATGCGGGTGAAGATCCGCACATAGGCGTCGTACATCTTCCGATACGACTCCTTCAGGCCCGCCGGATCCTTGTCGAACGAATACGCGTCTTTCATGATGAATTCGCGGCCGCGCATCACGCCGAAACGCGGGCGGATCTCGTCGCGGAATTTCGTCTGGATCTGGTAGAAATTCACCGGCATCTGCCGGTAGCTCTTGATCTGGTTGCGCGCGATGTCGGTGACCACTTCCTCGTGCGTCGGCCCGATCACGAAATCGTTCTGCTTGCGATCCTTGAAGCGCAGCAACTCGGGGCCGTACTGCTCCCAGCGGCCCGACTCCTGCCACAGCTCGGCCGGCTGCACGGCCGGCATCAGCAGTTCGATCGCGCCGGACCGGTTCATTTCTTCACGCACGATCGCCTCGACCTTGCGAATCGAACGCAGGCCGATCGGCAGGTAGTTGTAGATGCCGCCGGCGATGCGGCGGATCATGCCGGCGCGCACCATCAGCTTGTGACTGACGATCTCGGCGTCGGCGGGTGCTTCTTTCAGGGTGCCGATAAAGAAACGGGAAGCTTTCATGCGGACGGTTCCAAAAACGGCGGCTCAAAGCGAGCCGCCCGAAAAAGGCTAAAGGTGATTGAAGGCTGCGCGCGGCGAACGGCTGTGGCGCAGATGACATACCAGACAAATCGGGGACAGTTTAGTTGACGCACCCCGCCCGGATTCGCTCCGTTCCGGTGCGCGGCGCCCGTTATCTGTTTATAATCAAAGCAATTTTAAAGGATTCGAAGGTGGTTGTATGCTGGATCGTGAAGGCTTTCGCCCGAACGTCGGCATCATCCTCTTGAACGCGCGCAACGAGGTGTTTTGGGGCAAGCGGCTTCGCGAGCATTCCTGGCAGTTTCCTCAAGGGGGCATCAAGTATGGCGAAACCCCCGTGCAGGCGATGTACCGGGAGTTGCATGAGGAAACCGGGCTGCATCCGGAACACGTCAAGGTGATCGGTCGCACGCGCGACTGGTTGCGTTATGAGGTGCCTGACAAGTTCATCAAGCGCGAAGTGCGCGGCCATTATCGCGGCCAGAAACAGATCTGGTTCCTGCTGCGAATGGTCGGGCGCGATTGCGATATTTGCCTGCGCGCGACGGATCATCCGGAGTTCGATGCGTGGCGCTGGAACGAGTATTGGGTACCCCTCGACGCGGTGATCGAGTTCAAGCGGGATGTGTATCAGTTGGCGTTGACGGAATTGTCGCGTTTTCTGCGCCGCCCGGCGCAAAAAGCGGACAAGCCGCGCATGTCGCGCTATCCGCGCGTGGTGAGCATGCAGGTCACGGAAACGCTGACGATAGTCGACACATCGGTGGTCTGCTCCGACATCGAGGTGGAGTCGAGCACGCTCGACGAAGCCCCGCCTCGCGTGATCCTGCGCGACTGACGCGCAGGCGTCGATCGGATTGAACTGCATGACCGGGCGCGGCGCCAATGCCGCGCCCTTTTTTACGAGGTATGCATATTGAAAGCAACTGCTCTTGCCGCGGTGTCGATTGCCGCGGTTGCTGTTCTGGCGGGCTGCGCCCACTCGAACACGCCGTCCAACAAGGACGATAGCGCCTTCGTCTATCTGCTCGACCGTCAGCCCAACTGGACCGAGAACAAGGTCGACACCCTCCCGCCGCTGCCGCAAACGAGCGATCTGCTGCCGTTCAACGTATCGCAAAACACGCCACTCAAGTTCTTCGTCGACGCGAAGTCGCTCGATGTGGGCACCGACGGCGTGGTCCGTTACATCGTGGTGGTCACGAGCCCTTCCGGCGCGCGCAACGTGAACTACGAAGGGATCCGCTGCGACACCTACGAATGGCGCCAGTACGCAGGCCTCAACGCCGACCATGACGGCTGGGACCGCACGGTACAGAACGACTGGCAGCGCATCGAGAACGGCGAGCTGAACGCATACCACGCGGCGCTCTACCAGGATTACTTCTGCGCGAACAAGATGCCGGTCGGAAAAACGCAATCGATCGTCGAAAGCGTCCGCTATCACCGGACCCAGTTGAACCAGATCCGCTGATCCGGCCGAGCCGGCGTCACCCCATGAAAAAGCCCGCATGCCGCGGGCTTTTTGTCGATCGGCTCGCGTCATCGGACGCAAGCCTCATACCAGCACCAGGTTGTCGCGGTGAATCAACTCGGGTTCGAGCATGTAGCCCAATACCGCTTCGATCTCGCCGCTCGGCTTGCGCTGGATCAGCTTGGTTTCGGCGCTGCTGTAGTTGGTGAGCCCACGAGCGACTTCATGCCCCGTATCGTCGACGCAGGTGATCACCTCTCCGCGCGCGAACACGCCGTGCACGGCCACTACGCCGATCGGCAGCAGGCTCTTGCCGCCCGCCGTGAGCTTGTCGACCGCGCCCGCGTCGATCACGACGTGGCCGCGCACCTGCAGGTGATCCGCCATCCACTGCTTGCGCGCCGCCATTCGCGCGGTGCGCGCGATCAGTTGCGTGCCGATCGCCTCGCCGCCTGCGAGCCTCACCAGCACGTCGGCTTCGCGGCCGCTCGCGATCACCGTATTCGCGCCGCTGTGGGCGGCGCGCTTCGCCGCGAGGATCTTCGTCAGCATCCCACCGCGCCCCAGGCTCGAACCCGCGCCGCCCGCCATCGCTTCGAGTTCGGGCGCACCCGCATTCGCTTCGGCGACGAGCGTTGCCGCCGGATCCTTGCGCGGATCGGCTGTAAACAACCCGGACTGGTCGGTCAGGATGACCAGCGCATCGCCTTCGATCAGGTTCGCGACGAGCGCGCCCAACGTGTCGTTGTCGCCGAACTTGATTTCGTCGGTGACGACCGTGTCGTTCTCGTTGATGATCGGCACCACGCCGAGCCGCAGCAGCGTGAGCAGCGTCGAGCGCGCGTTCAGGTAGCGTTCGCGGTCGGCCAGATCGGCGTGGGTCAGCAAGATCTGCGCAGTACGAATGCCGTGCTCGGAAAAGCGGCTCTCGTACACCTGCGCGAGCCCCATCTGACCGACGGCCGCCGCCGCCTGCAGCTCGTCGATCTCCCGAGGCCGCTTGCTCCAGCCGAGGCGCTGCATCCCTTCCGCGATGGCGCCCGAGCTCACCAGCACGACTTCCTTGCCGCTGTCGCGCAACGCGGCGATCTGCGCCGCCCAGCGGCCGATCGCGGCATGATCGAGCCCGCGCCCGTCGTTGGTGACGAGGCTGGAACCCACCTTCACTACCAGTCGCTTCGAATCAGCGATGATCGAACGCATCGTGCGCGGTCTCCTTGGTGCGCGATTGAAATCGGTTGCGCCGGGCCGTGCCCCGACGCGAATCGTCGGAGCCGACGATCAGGAAGCGTCCGGGTCCGGCTTCGCGCCGGCGGGTGCGTCGCGGAAACGCACGTCCGACGCCAAGTCTTCCGCCTCCGCCGCGCGATGCGCGTCGGAGTGCTCGGACAGGTAGTCGTAGATCGCGTAGACGAGACTCTCGCAACCCTGCCCCGTCAGCGCGGAGATCTCGAACACCGGGCCTTTCCAGCCGAAACGCTTGATGAAATCGGCGACACGCGCCTTGCGCTCGTCTTCCGGCACCATGTCGAGCTTGTTCAGCACCAGCCAGCGCGGCTTGTCGTACAGCGCCTCGTCATACTTGCGCAGTTCGCCGACGATCGCCTTCGCCTCCGCGACCGGATCGACACTTTCATCGAACGGCGCCAGATCGACCAGATGCAGCAGCACGCCGGTACGCTGCAGGTGGCGCAGGAACTGGTGGCCGAGCCCCGCCCCTTCCGCCGCGCCTTCGATCAGGCCCGGAATATCGGCGATCACGAAGCTCTTGCTCGGACCGACGCGCACCACGCCGAGATTCGGCGCGAGCGTCGTGAACGGATAGTCGGCGATCTTCGGTTTCGCGTTCGACACCGACGAGATGAAGGTGGATTTGCCCGCGTTCGGCATGCCGAGCAGACCGACATCGGCCAGCACCTTCAACTCCAGTCGCAGCATCCGACGCTCGCCGGGCTTGCCTTCCGTCTTCTGGCGCGGCGCGCGGTTGGTACTCGACTTGAAATGCAGGTTGCCGAGGCCGCCCGAGCCGCCCTGCGCGACCAGCACGACCTGATCGTGCTCGGTCAGGTCGGCGATCAGCTCGCCGGTGTCCATGTCGTTGATGATCGTACCGACCGGCATGCGCAGCGTGATGTCGTCGCCGCCCTTGCCGTAGCAATCGGAGCCGCGGCCGTTTTCGCCGTTGCGCGCGAGATGTTTCTTCGCGTACCGGTAGTCGATCAGGGTATTGATGTTGCGATCCGCGATCGCGTAGACGCTGCCGCCACGGCCGCCGTCGCCGCCGTCCGGCCCGCCGAACGGAACGAATTTTTCGCGGCGCATCGACGCGCTGCCATCGCCTCCGTCGCCGGCGATGACTTCGATTCGCGCTTCGTCAATGAACTTCATTCGCTACTCCGCCCAGTAATTCCCAATATTGTGCCGCGAGCCGCCTCGGTTGACCAATCGGCCATCCGGCCAACGGTCCCTATTTTCATCGGGCGGCAAAAATAAAAAAGGCCCCGCTCATGCTGCGGGGCCTTTCCGGCTACGAAGCCCGTGCTTGCCTGAACTCAGGCGGCAGCCGGGACGACGTTGACCGTGTGCTTCTTGTCGGCGCCTTTGGTCGCGAACTTCACGTGACCGTCGACCAGTGCGAACAGCGTGTGGTCCTTGCCCATGCCGACGTTATCGCCCGCATGCATGCGCGTACCGCGTTGACGCACGATGATGCCGCCGGCGTTGATTGCCTGGCCGCCGTACACTTTGACGCCGAGGCGCTTCGACTCGGAGTCGCGGCCGTTCCGGGAAGAGCCGCCTGCTTTTTTGTGTGCCATCTGTTTGCTCCTTGCCCGAGGCGCTTACGCGTTGATCGCGTCGATGCGCAACTCGGTGTAGTTCTGGCGGTGGCCAGCGTGCTTTTGGTAGTGCTTCCGGCGACGCATCTTGAAGATGGTGACCTTGGCATGACGACCGTGCGACACGACGGTAGCCTTGACGGAAGCCCCACTGACCAGCGGCGTACCGAACTTAATCGATTCGCCTTCGCCCACTGCGAGAACCTGGTCGAGCGTGATTTCAGCGTCAATGTCTGCCGGTATCTGTTCTACTTTCAATTTTTCGCCAACGGCAACCTTATACTGCTTGCCGCCGGTTTTTATGACCGCGTACATTGAGAACCTCACTCTGGATCTATTTTTCCATGCACCACGCACGGAAAACGCGTGATTATACAGAGAGTTAGCACCTCCGTCAAAACCGATTGACTTCCCGAAACGAAACACGGTAAACCGGCCTCGTCCAATCGGCCAAAAACGCGCGGATGCGCTGCGCGACAGCCCGGCGATCGGGCGATTCGCCTTATAATCCGCGGCACTACCCATTTCCATCATCATGTCGTCGACTGCCACCCCTCCCCTCAGCGCCGCCCATCTGCTCGCTCCGATCGCCAACGACATGGAGCAGGTGAATCGCGTCATCCGGCAAAGCCTCTCGTCCGACGTGCTGCTGATCAATCAGATCGCCGAATACATCATCGGCGCCGGTGGCAAGCGCCTGCGGCCGGCGTTGCTCCTGCTCGTCGCCGGCGCGCTCGGCGAAAACACGAATCAGCGCCATACGCTCGCGGCAGTGGTCGAGTTCATCCATACCGCGACGCTGCTGCACGACGACGTCGTCGACGAATCCGAGCTGCGGCGCGGCCGCAAGACCGCGAACGCGCTGTTCGGCAACGCGGCGAGCGTGCTGGTGGGCGATTACCTCTATTCGCGCTCGTTCGAGATGATGGTCGGCGTCGGCAAGATGCGCATCATGGAAATCCTGTCGGAAGCCACGACGATCATTTCCGAAGGCGAAGTGCTGCAGTTGCTGAACATGCACGATGCAGATGTCGACGAAACCCGCTATATGCAGGTGATCCGCTACAAGACAGCGAAGCTGTTCGAGGCCTCCGCACGGCTCGGGGCGGTGCTCGCGGGCGCCGATGCGCCGACGGAAGCCGCCGCCGCCGAATACGGCCGCCGTATCGGTACCGCCTTCCAGATCATGGACGACTGGCTCGACTACGCGGGCACCGCGGAATCCATGGGCAAGAACGCCGGCGACGATCTGCGCGAAGGCAAGCCGACCCTGCCGCTGATCTATCTGATCGAGCGAGGCACGCCGGAACAGGCCGTGCTGGCGCGCGAAGCGATCGAACAGGGCGGCACCGATCGCTTCGATACGATCTTCGACGCAATCACGCGCTCGGGTGCGCTCGATCACACGCTGGAATGCGCTCGCCAGGAAGCTCAGGCAGCGGCGTCAGCAATTTCTTCATTTCCCGATTCCATTTACAAAGAAAGCCTGCTAGAATTATGCTCTTACTCGACGTCACGGCAGTCTTGAACGAGACTGAAGCGACGAAAGAGTCCAAATCGGGGTGTAGCTTAGCCTGGTAGAGCGCTACGTTCGGGACGTAGAGGCCGGAGGTTCGAATCCTCTCACCCCGACCAGATTTGCAGAAAACCGCGCACACGTTGCGCGGTTTTTTTTTACACGGCGAACGCGCGAGGCCCGGCCGGCAAGCATTGCGGCCCGTCACACAATCCAGGCCTGCCCCTCTGCTATAGTCTTTTTCATTCCTGTCATTCACTGCCCTTTTCTGACGCGTGGACCAAATTCCCTTATGGGCGCAAATCAGCGCCGTCTTCCTGCTTCTCCTCTGCTCCAGCTTCTTCTCCATTTCTGAAACCGCGATGATGGCGCTCAACCGCCATCGGCTCAAACACCTCGCGAATCAGGGCGCGCTCGGCGCCAAGACGACGCAGGGACTCCTGTCGCGGACCGACCAGTTGCTGAGCGTGGTCCTGATCGGCAACAACCTGTTCAACACGATCATCCCGGTCCTGACCACGTCGATCGCGCTGCATACGTTCGGCCACGACAATTTCGTGCTGTCGATCGCCACCGGCATCGTCGCGTTCCTGATCATCGTGTTCGCGGAAATCACGCCGAAGATCGTCGGCGCGACCTTTCCCGAGCGCATCGCGCTACCGGCCAGCCTCGTCATCGCGCCACTCATGCGGGTGTTGATGCCGCTCGTCTGGTTCGTCAACGCGCTCGCCGGCGCGATCCTGTCGGTACTGCACATCAACACGAAGGCCGGCCGCGACCAGCGACTGTCGACCGAAGAGCTGCGCACGGTCGTGCTCGAATCGAGCAGCTTCATGCCGACCAAGCACCGCAGCATCCTGCTGAACCTGTTCGACCTCGAGAACATCACCGTCGACGACGTGATGATTCCGCGTCGCCAGATCGAGTCGCTGAACTTCTTCGCGCCGCTCGACGACATCCTGCACCAGCTCGAGACCTGCTATCACAACCGGCTCGTCGTCTATCAGGGCGACATCGACCAGGTGCTCGGCGTGCTGCATGTCCGCAAGACGCTGACCGCGCTGCACAACCAGGATTTCGACCGGGAAACGCTGCGGGAACTGCTGACCGAACCGTACTACGTACCGTCCGGAACGCCGGTGTTCCAGCAGCTGCAGTACTTCCAGGAGAGCCGCCAGCGCACCGCGCTCGTCGTCAACGAATACGGCGAATTGCAGGGTCTCGTCACGCCGGAGGACATCATCGAGGAACTGATCGGCGAATTCACGACGACGATGCCGCGCAGCGAAGGGTCGAAGAACGGCGGCTGGAACGACGACGGCGAATGCATCGTCGCGGGCAGCATGCCGCTGCGCGAACTGAACCGCTGGCTGCACCTGACCCTGCCGACCGACGGTCCGAAGACGCTCAACGGGCTGATCCTCGAAGTCCTGGAGGACATTCCCGACGGCGACGTATGCATGAAGATCGGCGACGTGATGCTCGAAGTGATGCGCAGCGACGATCAGGCGGTGCGCACCGTCAAGCTGTTCAGGCCACGTAGCCCGCGCGCCGGCCGCTGATCCCGCGTTGACCGAACGGCCGACTGCCGGCCGACGCGCCATCGCGCGATGATCCTGCTTCGTGCTCAAGCAGGCGGCCGAAAGGCCGGATCCGATGTCGCCCTCTTCCCTCTCGCCGCCCACCTGGCCGGCCACGTCCGATTCCCTCCCGCTGGCGGTCCCACCGGCCGACGATGCGCCGGCCGTCGAGCTCCTGGCCGATACGCTGCGGGCCGCGCACCGGCGCAACGCGTCCGACATTCACGTCGAGCCGTCCGAACATGCGTGGCGCGTGCGGCTACGCATCGACGGCGTGCTGCACGAATTCGCGCGGCCGCCGGCTCACCTTCGCGACGCCGTCGTCACCCGCATCAAGGTACTCGCGCGCATGGACATCGCCGAACGCCGCGTGCCGCAGGACGGACGCCTGCGGCTCGCCCTCGCGCCGGGTCTCGACGGCGACTACCGGGTCAGTTCGCTGCCGACACTGCACGGCGAAAAGCTCGTGCTGCGCCGCCTCGACGCCTTGCCCGCCGGGTTGTCGCTGTCGATGCTCGGTCTCGACGCGCCGCAAACGCACTCGGTCGAAGCGGCGCTCGATGCGCCGCACGGCCTCGTACTCGTCACCGGGCCTACCGGCAGCGGCAAGACCCTGTCGCTGTACTGTTTCCTGCAACGGCTCAACGAGGTCGCGCGCAATTTATGCACCGTCGAGGATCCTGCGGAGATCCAGCTCGACGGCCTTACCCAGGTCGGGGTGCGCGACAAGGCCGGGCTGACGTTCGCGGTCGCGCTGCGCGCACTGCTCCGCCAGGACCCGGACATCATCATGGTCGGCGAGATCCGTGATGCGGAAACCGCCGATGTCGCGCTGAAAGCCGCGCAAACCGGCCACCTCGTACTGTCGACACTGCACACGAACGATGCGCCGGCCGCGATCACCCGCCTGATCGACATCGGCGTCGCACCGTACCAGCTCGCCGCCGCGCTACGGCTCGTGACCGCTCAGCGCCTTGTCAGGCGGCTCTGCGCAGCGTGCCGCGCACCGTCTGCCGCGCCGCTCGCCGCGCTGCGCGACGCGGGCCTCGACCTCGCCGCGCTGCAGGCCGGCTGGCGCCCGTTCGACGCCATCGGATGCAGCAGGTGCCACGGCATCGGATACCGGGGACGCATCGGCATCCATCAGGTCATGACGCTGTCCGGCGCGTTGCGCACGCTGATCGTTGCCCGGGCGAGCCACGATGCTCTGGCCGAACAAGCCGGCCGCGACGGCATGGCGACGCTGCACGCCGCCGCGCTCGCGCGTGTGGCCGACGGCTCGACCAGCCTGGGCGAAGCACTCGCGGCAACGGGCACGAGATGAACCCGCGCGCATTGCCGCCCGCCCCGGAAATCCGTTTCGGCTGGACGGGCCTGACCGCCACCGGCGAACGGCGGCGCGGCACGGTCATCGCCGTCACGCCGGCAGCGGCGCGCACCGCCCTCAAGCGCACCGGTCTCATCGTCCTGAGCGTCGACGCCCGCGGCGCGGCGCCCCGGCCTTCGGCCCGCGCGCCCGAGATCACCCGCTTTACCCGGCAACTGGCGGGACTCCTGAACGCCGGGCTCCCGCTCGCGCCGTCGCTCGACCTGCTCGCGCAAGGGTCCGGCCGCGGCGAAATGCCGCGCATCGCGGCGGGGCTCGCCCGCGACATCGTCGCCGGGCATCCGCTCTCTACCGCGCTACGCCGCTACCCTCGGCAATTCCCGTCGCTCTATCGGCAGTTGGTCCTGGTCGGCGAACACTCGGGCACGCTCGCGGGCGTGCTGGCGCGCGTTGCCGACGACCGCGAACGCTCGGCCGCTCAGCACGCCAGAGTGCGCGCGGCGCTCACGTATCCGGTCGCCGTCCTGCTGTTCGCGCTCGCCATCACCGCGGCGCTGCTGCTGTGGGTCGTACCGACTTTCGAGCAGATCTTCGACAGCTTCGGCGCGGCGCTGCCCGCGCCGACCCGCTTCATCCTGACGCTGTCGAAACAGTTGACGCGCTGGAGCATCCCGGCCGCCTTGCTGGCGACGAGCGCATGCGCCGTTGCGCACCATGCCGTGCGGCGCTCCGATGTCGCGCGGCTCGCGTTCAGCCGCCGCCTGCTGCGCGCGCCGCTCGCGGGGCCGCTGCTGCGCACGCTTGCGGCTGCGCGCTGGAGCCGTGCGCTCGGCACGCTGCTCGCCGCCGGCACGCCGCTAGTCGATGCGTTCGCATCGCTCGCGAACGCAACCGGCAATGCAGTGTTCGACCGCGCGACGGCCGACATCACCGGGCGCCTGCATCGCGGCGAGCGGCTCGCAAGCGCGATGCGCGCGACGGGCTGCTTTCCCGACGACGTCGTCCAGCCGATCGGCGTGGCCGAGGAAGCAGGGACGCTGGACGCGATGCTCGTCGACATCGCCGCGCTGTGCGACAGTCAGGTCGACGAGCGGATCGGCACGCTGGCAAGCGTCTGCGAGCCGGTCGTCATCGTCGTGCTGGGCGCACTGGTCGGCGCGCTCGTCACCGCGATGTATCTGCCGATCGTCCAGCTCGGCAACGTGGTGTAGCATCGCAGCCGAATCTGTCTCCTATTTGCCATGCCCATTTCATCGATGACGCCCTATTCGACCTACGCCGATCCGTTCGCCCACGCCAGCAGCGGACCGCTGGCCGTCTTCGCGGCATTGCCGGCGGGCGCGCAGTTTGCGTTCGCGATCGTCTTCGGGCTCGTGATCGGCAGCTTCATCAACGTCGTCGCCCATCGGCTGCCGATCATGATGAAGCGCGCATGGCAGGCGGAAGTCAGCGAGGCGACCGGCCATCCGGCCGAGGACGGCAACGGCCTGCCCGCCCGCTACAATCTGTGGGTGCCGCGCAGCGCGTGCCCGCACTGCGGCCACGTCCTGCGCGCGTGGGAAAACCTGCCGGTCCTCAGCTACGTCGCGCTGCGCGGCCGCTGCGGCAGTTGCCGCGCGCCGATCGGACTGCGCTATCCGCTGATCGAACTCGCGAGCGGCGTGCTGGCCGCCACCGCGCTCGCGCTGTTCGGACCCGGCGTCGCGGCGCTTGCCGCATTCGGCCTGTGCGCGACCCTGCTCGCGATGAGCGCTATCGATATCCAGACCGGCTTTCTGCCCGACTCGCTGACGCTGCCGCTGCTGTGGGCGGGCCTTGCCGTCAATCTGTGGGATACGTTCGCGAGCCTTCAGGCGGCCGTCGTCGGCGCGATCGCCGGCTATCTGTTCCTGTGGTGCATCTTCTGGCTGTTCAAATGGTTGCGCGGCATCGAAGGCATCGGCTACGGCGATCTGAAGCTGCTCGCCGCGCTCGGCGCTTGGCTCGGCTGGGAAGCGCTGCCGCAGGTCGTGCTGATCGCCGCCGTGGCGGGCGCGGTCGTCGGTCTCGTCGCCACTTGGCGCGGCCGGATGCGCTTCGAGGAACCATTGCCGTTCGGTCCGTTCCTGGCGGTGGGCGGCGCGGCGACGCTGTTCTTCGGCACCCCCTTCTATCTGCTGCTCGGAGGCTGACCATGTATTCAGTGGGATTGACGGGCGGCATCGGCAGCGGAAAAACGACCGTCGCCGACCTGCTCGGCGGACACGGCGCCTCGCTCGTCGATACCGACCTGATCGCGCACCGCATCACCGCGCCGCAAGGGCTCGCGATGCCGCGCATCGCGGGGGAGTTCGGCCCGGATTTCATCGCGCCGGACGGCGCACTCGATCGGGCGAAGATGCGGGCACTGATTTTCAGCGACGAAGCGGCCCGCCGCCGGCTCGAGGCCATCACCCATCCGCTGATCCGCGAGGAAACCGAGCGCGAGGCCCGTGCCGCGCGCGGCGCGTATCTCGTCTTCGTCGTCCCGCTGCTGGTCGAGTCCGGCAGTTGGAAAGCGCGCGTCGATCGGGTGCTCGTCGTCGATTGCTCAGTCGAGACCCAGATCGCCCGCGTGATGCAACGCAACGGTTTCCCGCGCGTACAGGTCGAAGCGATCATCGCGAAGCAGGCGTCGCGCGCGGCACGGCTCGCCGCGGCCGACGACGTGATCGTCAACGACGATGTCCGTCACGAGCAGCTTGCCGCCGAGGTAGACGCGCTTCACCGCCGCTATCTGGCGTACGCCGCCTTATCAAACTGACGCGGCTGTCAGCCGGCGCGCGTGCTTTCGCGGCACACGCTCATGCGGCCCGAAATGGCGTGATTGCTAGGGTAGACAGTGAGCATTAGAATGTCCTGCAATTCAGTCATCCCCCCCACCGCGAGAGGCGAGCGCGCTTGATCCTTTACGAGTATCCGTTCAACGAACGAATCCGCACGCTGTTGCGCCTCGAAGATTTGTTCGAGCGCTTCGCGTTCTTCCTGGCTCAAGAGGACGCGAGAGAGCATCATGTCGCGCTGACTACGCTGTTCGAAATTGCCGAAGTCGCGGGCCGCGCGGATCTGAAATCGGATCTGATGAAGGAACTCGAACGCCAGCGGCAAACGCTCACGCCGTTCCGCGGCAATCCCGGCATCGAACAGCATGCGCTGGAGGTCGTGCTGGGCGAAATCGAGCAGACGCTCGCCAATCTCGCACAGATGCAGGGCAAAACCGGCCAGCATCTGACCGACAACGAATGGCTCGCCAGCATCCGCAGCCGGGCCGTCATTCCCGGCGGCACCTGCAAGTTCGACCTGCCGTCCTATTATGCGTGGCAGCAATGGCCGGCAGAGCAGCGCCGCCACGACATCGCGAAATGGGCGATGCCGCTGCTGCCGTTGCGCGACGCCGCCATGATCGTGCTGCGCCTCGCGCGCGAATCCGGTCAGGCGTCCAAGGTGATGGCGATGCAGGGCAGCTATCAGCAGATGCTGTCCGGGCGCACCTACCAACTGATGCAGGTGCGGGTTTCGCCCGAACTGCGCGTGATCCCCGAGGCCAGCGCGAACAAGTACATGCTGTGGGTCCGTTTCACCGTGCAGGATGGCGACGTGCGGCCACGCGCGGTCGACATCGACGTGCCGTTCCAACTCACGCTTTGCAATCTGTAACGGCATCACGCCGAACCGACTATTTTCCCGTATGGCTACTGTTGTGAAATGTCCGTCCTGCGGCAAGGACGTGCGCTGGACACCCGAAAATCGGTTCCGTCCGTTCTGTTCCGCCCGCTGCAAGCAGATCGATCTCGGCGCCTGGGCCGCCGAGAAGTACCGGATCGGCGGAACCGACGACCAGCCGTCGTCCGAGGAAGATCCGCTGTCCGGCCGCGACGACCGGCACAACTGAACTCCGCCGCGTTGCACGGCGGAGTGTGAAGTACGTTACTGCTGCGCTTCGTCCCGCGCGAGCAGCTCGAGCACCGGCAGGGCCGCCGGCAGCAACGGCGCGACGTCGACCGGCAGGTGCTGCCAGACGAACGCCTGCCCCTCGCGGCTATGCGGCTCGCCCGTCCAGCCCGTCACCTTGCAGAAATAGAGCCGCACATACGCGTGCGGATAATCGTGCTCGAGCGTATGCCACCGATGGCTGTCGGTCACGACGATGCCCAGTTCCTCGTGCAGCTCGCGCGCGAGCGCGGCCTCGACGCTCTCGCCCGCCTCCAGCTTGCCGCCCGGGAATTCCCAATAGCCTTCGTACGGTTTTCCCTTGAGCCGCTGTGCGAGCAGATAACGGCCGTCCGGCTGCACCAGCACACCGACCGCGACTTCCGTCACCTTCCGCCCCGCCGCCGGGGTTCCGTTCGATACATCCGCGCTCATGCGTTCTCCTTTTTGCCCGACCGGTCGCGGGCGAACTGCCAGGCCACCCGGCCCGAACGCGAACCGCGCTCCAGCGCCCAGACGAGCGCATCGCCGCGCGCCGCTTCGATTTCGGCGTCGTCGCAGCCGAAATGCCGGAGCCAGTGGCCGACGATCGCCAGGTAATCGTCCTGCTTGAACGGATAGAAGCTCACCCAGAGGCCGAAGCGCTCGGACAGCGAAATCTTCTCCTCGACCACCTCGCCCGGATGGATCTCGCCGTCGGGCAGATGCTTGTACGTCTCGTTGTCGCTCATGTACTCGGGGAGCAGATGGCGGCGGTTCGACGTCGCATAGATGATCACGTTGTCGGACTGCGCGGCCACCGAGCCGTCGAGCGCGACCTTGAGCGCCTTGTAGCCCGACTCGCCCTCCTCGAACGACAGGTCGTCGCAGAACACGATGAAACGCTCCGGGCGCTGCGAGATCAGGTCGACGATGTCGCCGAGATCGTGAAGATCGTCCTTGTCGACCTCGATCAGGCGCAACCCGTCCTTCGCATACGCATTGAGGCACGCCTTGATCAGCGACGACTTGCCGGTGCCGCGGGCGCCCGTCAGCAATACATTGTTCGCCGGCTTCTTCTGCACGAACTGACGCGTGTTCTGTTCGATCAGACCCTTCTGACGATCGATGTTCTGCAGATCGCCGAGCGAGATGGTCGACACGGCGGACACCGGCTGCAGATAGCCGCGCCCCTGGCGCTTGCGCCAGCGAAACGCGTGGGCTGCCGCCCAGTCGACCGCCGCGGGCGGCGGCGGCAACATCGCCTCGAGCCGTCCGAGCAACGCGTCCGCGCGGGTGAGGAATTGTTCGAGCTTATCCATGCTTTCGACCTCGCAGCGCTTACGAACGATAGTCCGCGTTGATGCTGACGTAATCGTGCGACAGATCGCAGGTCCAGACGGTGGCCTGCGCGTCGCCGCGGCCCAGCAGCACGCGGATCGTGATCTCGCTCTGCTTCATCACACGCTGGCCGTCTTCTTCCTGGTAGGCCGGATTGCGCCCGCCCGCCTTCGCGACGAGCACGTCGTCCAGGTAGAGATCGAGCTTGTCGACATCGAGATCCGTTACGCCCGCGTAGCCGATGGCCGCGAGAATCCGGCCGAGGTTGGGATCCGACGCGTAGAACGCCGTCTTCACCAGCGGCGAGTGGCCGATCGCGTAGGCGATCTGACGGCATTCGGCGACGGTCTTGCCGCCCTCGACCTGCACGGTGATGAACTTGGTCGCGCCTTCGCCGTCACGCACGATCAACTGCGACAGGGATTGTGCGACATCCGTTACCGCCGCACGCAGTGCCGCGTAGGCGGGCGAGTCGGTCGACGTGATCGCGGGCAGGCTCGCCTGGCCGGACGCGATCAGGATGAACGAGTCGTTCGTCGACGTATCGCCGTCGATCGTGATGCAGTTGAACGAGCGGTCGGCCACTTCCTTCACGAGGGTGTCGAGCACGGGCTGGGCGACCGCCGCGTCGAATGCGAGAAAGCCGAGCATCGTCGCCATGTTCGGCTTGATCATGCCGGCGCCCTTGCTGATGCCCGTCAGCGTGATCGTGTGGCCGTCGATCGTCACCTGCCGCGAGGTCGCCTTCGGCAGCGTATCCGTGGTCATGATCGATTGCGCGGCTTCGTACCAGTGCGCGGCCGCACGATTCGAGAGCGCGGACGGCAGGCCGGCCTTCAGGCGCTCGACCGGCAGCGGCTCGAGAATCACCCCGGTCGAGAACGGCAGGACCTGCTCCGGCCGGATCCCGGCCAGACGGGCCAGCTCGACGCAGGTCTCGCGGGCATGCGCGAGGCCCGGCTCGCCGGTGCCCGCATTGGCGTTCCCGGTATTGATCACGAGCGCGCGGATGCCCGCGCCGCCGTCACGCACCTTCGCCAGATGCTCGCGGCACACCGTTACCGGCGCGGCGCAAAAGCGATTTTCGGTGAAGACGCCCGCCACCGTCGCGCCGTCCTCGACGGACACGACCAGCACGTCCTTGCGGTTGGGTTTGCGGATATGCGCCTCTGCCCAACCCAGCGTGACGCCGGCGACGGGATGCAGTTGGGCGGGATCGATCGAGGGAAAATTGACAGCCATGTGAAGCACCTGCCGGAAGGAAAATGCCGGCCCCAGCCGGCATCGATTGATTGAACGAACCGGCGGCCACGGGCACGCGGACCGCCGCATCAGACATCACATTATCTTGCGCACAAACGACGCGGCGCGCTCATCGCACGCCGCCTTCGATCACGACAGCTTGCCGTGGCAGTGCTTGTACTTCTTGCCGCTCCCGCATGGGCACGGATCGTTGCGACCCACCTTCGGCACTTCGCCGCCGGGACCGCCGTGGCTCATCGCGTCGCCGACCATCTCGGCCGTGGCATCCGCCACCGCCACACCGCCCGCGACCGCCGCGGCGCCCACTTCGGTGAAGTCGGCATGACGGAATTCGACGTTGTCGACGAGATGCCCGCCCTGCTCTTCGATCTGCTCCGCCACGTCCTCCAGTTGCTCCGGCGACTGGATCTGCACGTTCATCACGACGCGCGTGACTTCCTGCTTCACCGCCTCGAGCATCGCGGCGAACAGCTCGAATGCCTCGCGCTTGTATTCCTGCTTCGGATTCTTCTGCGCATAGCCGCGCAGGTGGATGCCCTGGCGCAGGTGATCGAGCGCGGCGAGGTGCTCGCGCCACAGCCGGTCGAGCGTCTGCAGCATGATCGAACGTTCGAACGCGCTGAACGACTCGCGGCCCACCAGCGCAACCTTCGCGTCGTAATGCTCGTCGGCGGCCGTCACGACGGCGTCGAGGATTTCGTCTGCGCTGATCGACGACGACTCGTTCACCATTTCCTGGATCGCGAGGTCGAGCTGCCAGTCGTTGCGCAGCGCTTCCTCGAGTTCCGGCAGATCCCATTGTTCCTCGATGCTGCCCGCCGGTACGTACTGGCGCACCAGTTCGGTGATCACGCCGTGACGCATCGCGCCGATGGTCTCCGCGATGTCGTTCGCCTCGAGCAACTCGTTGCGCTGCTGGTAGATCACCTTGCGCTGGTCGTTCGACACGTCGTCGTATTCGAGCAACTGCTTGCGAATGTCGAAGTTGCGCGCTTCGACCTTGCGCTGCGCCGATTCGATCGAGCGGGTCACGATGCCCGCCTCGATCGCCTCGCCTTCCGGCATCTTCAGCCGATCCATGATCGCGCGCACACGGTCGCCCGCGAAAATGCGCAGCAGCGGATCTTCCAGCGACAGGTAGAAGCGCGACGAGCCCGGATCGCCCTGGCGACCCGCGCGGCCGCGCAGCTGGTTGTCGATCCGACGCGACTCGTGCCGCTCGGTGCCGATGATGTGCAGACCGCCAGCCGCCTTCACCTGGTCGTGCAGCGCCTGCCATTCGTCGTGCAACTGCTGAACCCGGCGCGTTTTCTCGTCCGCCGGAATCGCGTCGTCGGCTTCGATGAAGCTCGCCTGCTTCTCGGCGTTGCCGCCGAGCACGATGTCGGTGCCGCGGCCCGCCATGTTGGTGGCGATCGTGATGCGCTGCGGCCGGCCCGCTTCGGCGACGATCGCCGCTTCACGTTCGTGCTGCTTTGCATTCAGCACTTCGTGCGGCAGCCCGGCCTGCTTGAGCAGGTGCGACAGCAGCTCGGAATTCTCGATCGACGTCGTGCCGACCAGTACCGGCTGGCCGCGCTCGTAGCACTCGCGGATGTCGCGGATCACCGCGTCGTAGCGTTCCTTCGCGGTCTTGTAGATCTGATCCTGCTTGTCGATCCGCTTCGGCGGACGATTGGTCGGAATCACAACCGTTTCCAGACCGTAGATCTCGTTGAATTCGAACGCTTCCGTATCGGCCGTGCCGGTCATGCCGGACAGCTTCGTATACATCCGGAAGTAGTTCTGGAACGTGATCGACGCGAGCGTCTGGTTTTCGCTCTGGATCTTCGCGTGTTCTTTCGCCTCGACCGCCTGGTGCAGGCCGTCCGACCAGCGGCGGCCGGACATCAGGCGGCCCGTGAATTCGTCGACGATCACGACCTCGCCGTTCTGCACGACGTAATGCTGGTCGCGATAGAACAGCGTGTGGGCGCGCAGCGCGGCATACACGTGGTGCATCAGCGTGATGTTCTGCGGCGCGTACAGGCTCTCGCCTTCGCCGATCAGGCCCCATTCGGCGAGCAGGCGCTCGGCCTTCTCGTGGCCCGATTCCGTCAGGAACACCTGGCGCGCCTTTTCGTCGAGCGTGTAGTCGCCCGGCTTCTCGACGCCCGTGCCGTCCGCCTTCTCCTCGCCGATCTGACGCTCGAGCAGCGGCGGCAGCGCGTTCATCCGCACGTACAGTTCGGTGTGGTCCTCGGCCTGACCGGAGATGATCAGCGGCGTGCGCGCCTCGTCGATCAGGATCGAGTCGACCTCGTCGACGATCGCGAAGTTGAGCGGCCGCTGCACCCGCGCGTCGGTCTCGTAGACCATGTTGTCGCGCAGGTAGTCGAAACCGAATTCGTTGTTCGTGCCGTAGGTGATGTCGGCCGCGTACGCCTGCTGCTTCTGGTCGTGCTCCATCTGCGACAGGTTGATGCCGACCGACAGCCCGAGGAAGTTGTAGAGACGTCCCATCCACTCGGCGTCGCGCTGCGCGAGGTAGTCGTTCACCGTCACGACGTGCACGCCGCGCCCGGACAGCGCGTTCAGGTAGGCCGCGAGCGTCGCGACGAGCGTCTTGCCCTCGCCGGTGCGCATTTCCGCGATCTTGCCGTAGTGCAGCACCATGCCGCCGATCAGCTGCACGTCGAAGTGGCGCATCTTCAGCACGCGGCGGCTCGCTTCGCGGCACACGGCAAACGCTTCGGGCAGCAGCTTGTCGAGCGATTCACCGCCCGCGACACGCTGACGAAATTCCCCTGTCTTGCCGCGCAACTGGTCGTCCGTCAACTGCTCGATCTGCGTTTCGAGCGCATTGATCGCAGCGACGGTCTTTTGGTATTGCTTGACGAGCCGCTGGTTGCGGCTGCCAAAAATTTTCTGGAGAAAACCGGTTGTCATCGGATCGGGTATGCGTCGCTGCAACGGCCCCGGAGTACGTGACACCCTCCCCGGCGCGCCGAGCCTCGGCGGCTTAGCGTATAAGTGAATTCAAACGACGAATTTTAGCACGCGGACCCGCGCACACCGGTGTCCTCGGCCGACACCGCGCAACGGGCCGCCGGCGGGCCCGCGCAAGCCGCGCCGGATGCCTTCGGCGGCGGCGCGGCGCGGTACAATCGGCGCATCTTCCGTCATGCGCAGCACCCGTGCCGCCGTCCCCGTTCATGAACCGATCTTCCCGGCACTTCCCACGTGGCCTGTCGCGACCGCAAGCCGTGGCCGACGTGTTGAACCGCACCGACGCCTATGCTGCGCTGCGAGCCGGCGTCGAGCAGGTCACGGCACTGCGGCGGGATCTGGGCGGATTGCTCCCCGATTATCTGGCCAACAATGTCGAGCCGGGCTTCATCAAGGAAGGTGTGCTGACGCTGTTTGCCGCGCACAACGCGCTCGCGGCGCGGCTGCGTCAAGTCGAGCCGAGGCTCCTGTCGGAGCTGCAGGCACGCGGCTGGCCGGTTGCCGCGCTGAAAGTCAGAGTGCGTCCGCAGCCGGCGCCCGAACCGCCGCGCATCAAGGAAGCGCGGATGTCGCCGACCGGCGCTGACGCGCTGCGCCAGCTGGCGGATATGCTCGAGCCGTCACCGCTGCAGATCGCGCTCGCACGGATGGCGGCCCGCCACGCGAAACCTCCTCGGTGAAACCGGCGCGGCGCCCTCGAGGCAACGGCCGGAAATAAAAAAAGCGACCGAATGGTCGCTTTTTTGGGGCCCGGCGCTGTGCGGATCAGGCGAAAGCCGTCTGCGCATCGAAACCGAAACCGCGCGGAGCCGTCTTCGGATCGTCGAACGACACGATCTCGTAGGCATCCTCGTTCTTGAGCAGTTCGCGCAGCAGCGCGTTGTTCAGACCGTGACCCGACTTGTACGCGGTGTACGACGCGAGCAGCGGGTGACCGATCACATACAGATCGCCGATCGCATCGAGGATCTTGTGCTTCACGAATTCGTCGTCGTAGCGCAGACCGTCGTTGTTGAGGATCCGGTACTCGTCGAGCACGATCGCGTTGTCCATGCTGCCGCCGCGCGCGAGGCCCATCTCGCGCAGCATCTCGGCCTCGTGCGCGAAGCCGAAGGTGCGCGCACGCGCAATCTCGCGCACGTACGACGTGTTCGCGAAATCGACTTCAAGCGCCTGCCCCGTCTTGTCGACGGCCGGATGGCGGAAATCGATCGTGAACTTGAGCTTGAAGCCGAAATACGGGTCGAGACGGGCAAACTTGTCGCCATCGCGAATCTCGACCGGCTTCTTGATCTTGATGAACCGCTTCGCCGCGTTCTGCTCTTCGATGCCCGCCGACTGGATCAGAAACACGAACGTCGCCGCGCTGCCGTCCATGATCGGGATCTCTTCGGCCGTCACGTCGACATAGAGGTTGTCGACACCGAGGCCCGCGCATGCGGACATCAGATGCTCGATCGTCGATACGCGCACGCCGTCCTTCTGCAGCACCGACGCGAGCCGCGTGTCCCCGATCGACATCGTCGACGCCGGGATGTCCACGGGAGTCGGCAGGTCGACGCGGGAAAACACGATGCCCGTGCCGGGTGCGGCGGGACGGAGCGTCAGCTCGACCTTGCGGCCGGAGTGAACCCCGATGCCGACGGTCTTGACGATCGATTTGATGGTGCGCTGCTTCAACATGGTGATCTTCTTCTTGATTGATAATTTCAATCAGGACTTTTATTCGATAGACGAGAGTATAGCGTAATTCCCTATTCCGCGTTGCCTGATTCGACGTATCAAACTGTTTCGACACGTTACTCCGGCGGATGCGGGACGGGCCAATGCCCGGAACGGAGGCGTTTCCGGTCATCGGCCCGTAATAAAACAGCCCTGTCAGGTTCGCGCGCCGTTGCCCTCAAGCAACGCCGCACGCCTTTTTCAGCGCTTCAAACCCGCCAGCACGCTGGCCGCATCGCTGACTTCGAACTTGCCCGGCGCTTCGACCGCAAGCGTCTTGACCACGCCGTTGTCGACCACCATCGCGTAGCGCAGGGAGCGAATCCCCATGCCGCGCGCCGACAAGTCCTGCGTAAGTCCCAGTGCATGAGTGAAAGCCGCGCTGCCGTCCGCCATCATGCGCACCTTGCCCGCGGTGTGCAGATCGCGTCCCCAAGCGCCCATCACGAATGCGTCATTGACGGCAACGCACCAGATTTCGTCGACGCCCGCCGCGCGCAATGCGTCGGCGTGCTCGAGGTAGCCCGGCACATGCTGCGCCGAACAGGTCGGCGTGAAGGCGCCCGGTAATCCGAAGATCACCACGCGCCGGCCCGCCGTCTGCTCGCGCACGCTTTGGGCATTCGGCCCCAGCGTGCAGCCCGCGCGCGCCTCGTCGATGAACTCGAAGAGTTGCGCATCGGGCAGCGTATCGCCCACTTGAATCATGCCTGGTCCTTCATGGCAATGCGTTGATCGGTCCGCGACAGACGACACGCTCCCCACCCGCCTCGCGTCAGCGAAGAGGGCACGATGCCCGGCCCGGCGTCGCGTGCGACGCGGCCTGTCATGGGTCGCTTCATCCGTCACGTCGGCCTGCCGCGACTACCGCGGCACGGCCTGCCCGTGCGTCAGTCCGCCTGCTTGCGCAGGAAGGCCGGGATGTCGTACGTGTCGACGCCCTTTTCCTGCAGCGCCTGCACGTGCGACGCAGCCGTTTCGCGCGAATTGCGCCACACGGCCGGCGTGTCGAGCGCGCCGTAATCGGCCGCGCTGACGTGTGCCGGTGCGTAGCTGTGCGACACGGCGCTGATCGGCTGATTGTCGGTACCCGTGCGCAGCAGCGTCATCGGTGCCGATTGCTGCTTCTTCGCAGCACGGCCGAGACCCGTCGCCACCACCGTCACGCGCAGCGCATCGCCCATCGCGTCGTCGTACACCGCGCCGAAGATCACCGTCGCGTCGTCGGCCGCGTAGCTCTTGATGGTGTTCATCACCTCACGCGTTTCCGACAGGCGCAGCGAGCGGCTCGACGTGATGTTGACCAGCACGCCGCGCGCACCCGACAGATCGACGCCTTCGAGGAGCGGGCTCGCCACGGCCTGTTCCGCCGCGAGACGCGCGCGATCGACGCCGGCCACCGTAGCCGTGCCCATCATCGCCTTGCCCTGCTCGCCCATCACCGTCTTCACGTCCTCGAAGTCGACGTTCACGAGGCCGTCGACGTTGATGATTTCGGCGATCCCGGCCACGGCGTTGTTGAGCACATCGTCAGCGCACTGGAAGCACTTGTCCATCTCGGCATCATCGCCCATCACCTCGAACAGCTTGTCGTTCAGAACGACGATCAGCGAGTCGACGTGATCCTCCAGTTGCTGCGAGCCGGCTTCCGCCACGCGCATCCGCTTGCCGCCTTCGAACTCGAACGGCTTGCTGACGACGCCGACGGTCAGAATGCCCATCTCCTTGGCGATCTGCGCGACCACCGGTGCCGCGCCCGTCCCCGTGCCGCCACCCATGCCCGCGGTGATGAACACCATGTGGGCACCGCGCAGCGAGTCGGCGATGCGCTCGCGCGCCTCTTCCGCCGCCGAACGGCCCATCTCCGGCTTCGCGCCGGCGCCGAGCCCCGTCCCGCCGAGCTGAATCACGGACGGTGCGCGCGAGCGCGACAGCGCCTGCGCATCCGTGTTCATCACGATGAAATCGACGCCTTGCACGCCGCGGTTGATCATGTGCTGCACGGCGTTGCCGCCAGCGCCGCCAACGCCGATCACCTTGATGACCGTACCATTGGTTTCGGTTTCCAGCATTTCGAATTCCATTGTTGCCTCCGTCAAGAAAAAAAGCTGCTACTCGGCCGTTATCCGGCAGGAGATCGGGCAACCCCCTGTCGCGCGCCGGCCGCCGGCACCGGCGCGAATGTCGAATTCGTTCAGAAGTTGCTCAGGAACCAGTCCTTCATCCGCGTGAAGATCTGGCCCGCCGAACCGGACTGCACCGCCACCTTGCGGCCGCGCATCCGCTGAGCGCTTCCTTCCACGAGCAGGCCCATCGCCGTCGAATAGCGCGGATTGCGCACGACGTCGGACAAGCCGCCCGCGTATTCCGGCGCACCGATGCGCACCGGTTTCAAGAAAATGTCTTCGCCGAGTTCGACCATCCCCGGCATCATCGCAGCGCCGCCCGTCAGCACGACACCGGAACTCAGTAACTCTTCGTAACCGGACTCGCGCACCACCTGCTGCACGAGCGAGAACAGCTCCTCGACGCGCGGCTCGATCACCGCCGCAAGGGCCTGGCGCGACAGCGTGCGCGGACCGCGCTCGCCGAGCCCCGGCACCTCGACCATTTCGTCCGGATCGGCGAGCGCCTGCTTCGCGATCCCGTAGCCGACCTTGATGTCTTCCGCATCCGGCGTCGGCGTGCGCAGCGCCATCGCGATGTCGCTCGTGATCTGATCGCCCGCGATCGGGATCACCGCCGTGTGGCGGATCGCGCCTTCCGCGAAGATCGCGATGTCGGTCGTGCCGCCGCCGATGTCGACGAGCACCACGCCGAGATCCTTCTCGTCCTCCGTCAGCACCGCGAGCGACGACGCGAGCGGCTGCAGGATCAGGTCGTTCACTTCCAGCCCGCAGCGGCGCACGCACTTGACGATGTTCTGCGCGGCGCTCACCGCGCCCGTCACGATGTGCACCTTCACCTCGAGGCGGATGCCGCTCATGCCGATCGGCTCGCGGACATCTTCCTGCCCGTCGATGATGAATTCCTGCGTGAGGATGTGCAGCACCTGCTGGTCGGTCGGGATGTTGATCGCCTTGGCGGTCTCGATCACGCGCGCGACGTCCGTCTGCGTCACTTCCTTTTCCTTGATCGCGACCATCCCGCTCGAATTGAAGCTGCGGATGTGGCTGCCGGCGATCCCCGTGAAGACG
Source organism: Burkholderia alba (assembly GCF_034721475.1). Classification (NCBI taxonomy): domain Bacteria; kingdom Pseudomonadati; phylum Pseudomonadota; class Betaproteobacteria; order Burkholderiales; family Burkholderiaceae; genus Burkholderia; species Burkholderia alba. The sequence continues at coordinate 146,547 of NZ_JAWJWL010000017.1, forward strand.
TTGGTGATCTTGCAGTCGGCCATCAGCTCGGCTTCCTCGAGCGCGCGCTGGATCGACTGCACGGTGGCCTCGATGTTCACCACCACGCCTTTCTTCAGACCCTTCGACTCGCTCTGGCCGAGGCCGATCACCTCATAGTGACCCTCGCCTTTCAGTTCGGCGACGACGGCCACTACCTTCGACGTGCCAATGTCGAGGGCAACCAGCAGATCTTTGTAGTCTTTGCTCATAAAGTGCTCTTGCGTGTGATGTCCTGTTACTTCTTGCCCTTGTCGGGTTCGCTCAGGAAGCGCATGCCCGCCGCGCGGATCGCGAACCCGTTCGGGTAGCGCAGGTCCGCGTATTCGATGTCGCTGCCCCAGCGCTGCGTGACGGCCGGCCATGCGGCGACGAGACGCTGGGAGCGATCGAACAGCGTTTCGCTGTTGCGTTCCTTCCCGAGCTCGACCTGCATGCCGTTCGACAGCTTGACCGTCCACGCATAGCGCGGCGACAGCGTCACTTCCTCCGGCGTCGCCTTGAGCGGCGCAAACCATTTCGTGAAATCGCGATACCGCGCGACCACGTCCTTCGCACTGCCTTCCGGACCGTCGAATACGGGCAATTCCTCGTCCAGTTCGCCCTGGTTGGCGGTAAACAGCTCGCCGTCGGTGCTGACGAGCTGATCGCTGCCCCAGGTCCCGAGCGGTTTGTACTCCTCGAGCGTGACAGCAAGCGCATTCGGCCAGACCCGCCGCACGCTCGCATGGCGCACCCAAGGCATCTGCTCGAACGCGACGCGCGCGGCATCGAGATCGACCGTGAAGAAATTGCCCTTCAGCCGGCCCACCACGCCCGCACGCACCGTCGGCGCGTTGATGTGCTCGGTATCTCCGTCGATCTGGATCGCGTGCAACGCGAAGGACGGCCGCTGGATCAGCCAGTAGCACCCCGCCGCCGCCAACACGAGCAGCAGCAGCGCGTACAGCGCGCTGGCGGCAAGATTCAGTTGGCGAACGTTATTCCACATGACTCAAATCCGATTCTGCGTCAGTCGTTAAGCGTGAGCGACAGCACTTTCACCACCAGCTCCGAATAGCTGATGCCGACCGCGCGCGCCGCTTTCGGCGGCAGCGAGTGATCGGTCATCCCCGGCGCGGTATTCACCTCGAGGAAATACGCGTCGCCCGCCGCGTCGAGCATGAAATCCGCGCGGCCCCAATCGGTACAGCCGAGCACGTCGAACGCGCGGCGCGCGAGCTGCTTCAGTTCCGCCTCCCGCGCGGCGCCCAGCCCGCACGGAATCAGGTATTGCGTGTCGTCGGCGACATACTTCGCGTGATAGTCGTAGAACTCGCCCGCCGGCACGATCTTGATCACCGGCAAATCGAGATCCCCCGCGATGCAGGCGGTGTACTCGCCGCCGCCCTCGATGCTCTTCTCGACAACCACGATTGTGTCGTGCCGCGCCGCTTCTTCCAGTGCGGCCGGCAACGCAGCGGCGCTTTTCACCTTCAGCACCGCGACGCTCGACCCTTCGCTCGCCGGTTTCACGAACAGCGGCAAGCCGAGATTCGCGACGATCTCCTGCGCGCGCGCGTCATAGACATCGCCGCGCAGCACCGTTTCGAACGGCGGCGTCGGCACGCCCGTCTGCTGCCAGACCAGCTTGGTGCGGAACTTGTCGAGCCCGAGCGCCGAGCCCAGCACGCCGCTGCCCGTATAGCGAATGCCGTAGAAGTCGAGCGCGCCCTGAATCTGACCGTTCTCGCCGTAGCCGCCGTGCAGCGCGTTGAACGCCCGGACGAAGCCTTCGTCCTTGAGCGCCGACAGCGGCCGCTCCGACGGATCGAACGGATGCGCATCGATGCCCGCGTCGCGCAGGCCCTGCAGCACCAGCCGGCCGGAAGTCAGCGATACCGCCCGCTCGGCGGATTCGCCGCCCAACAACACCGCCACCTTGCCGAAACGTTTCGGATCGATCCCGCTCATGTCATTCCTTCGATTGCTGTTCTTGGGTGAGCTTGCCCGGCACGCCGCCGATCGAACCCGCCCCCATCGTGATTACCACGTCGCCCGGACGCGCGATCTGCGCGAGTGCCCCAGGCACCGCGTCGACCGTCTCGACGAGCACCGGCTCGACCTTGCCCGCCGCGCGTAGCGCCCGCGACAGCGCGTCGCCGTTCGCGGTCGGAATCGGCGCCTCACCGGCCGCATAGACCTCGGTCAATACCAGCGCATCGACCGTCGACAGCACGTTGACGAAATCCTCGAAGCAGTCGCGCGTGCGCGTGTAGCGGTGCGGCTGGAAGGCGAGCACGAGGCGGCGACCCGGAAACGCGCCGCGCGCGGCCGCCACCGTCGCCGCCATCTCGACCGGATGATGGCCGTAGTCGTCGATCAGCGTATAGGTGCCGCCCGCCACGGGAATCTCGCCATGCCGCTGGAACCGCCGGCCGACGCCGTTGAATTCCGCGAGCGCCAGTTGGATCGCATCGTCCGAGACGCCGAGATCCGTTGCGATCGCGATCGCCGCGAGCGCGTTCTGCACGTTGTGCAGCCCCGGCAGGTTGAGCACCACCGGCAGCGGCGCGCATCCTTCGCGCTGGACCGTGAAATGCATCTTGCCGTCCCGCGCGTCGAGATGCTCCGCGCGCACCTGCGCATCCGCCGCGAGGCCGTAGCGCACCACCGGCTTCGAGATGAACGGGATGATCTGACGCACGTTCGGATCGTCGACGCACACCACGGCGCTGCCGTAGAACGGCAGACGCTGGGTGAATTCGATGAACGCCTGCTTGAGCCGCGCGAAATCGTGGCCGTAGGTGTCCATGTGATCCGCGTCGATGTTCGTGATCACCTCGATCACCGGATACAGATTCAGGAATGACGCATCCGATTCGTCGGCTTCGGCGACGATGAAGTCGCCCGTGCCGAGCCGCGCATTCGCGCCGGCGCTGATCAGCCGGCCGCCGATCACGAAGGTCGGATCGAGACCGCCCGCCGCGAGCACGCTCGCGACGAGGCTCGTCGTGGTCGTCTTGCCGTGCGTGCCGGCAATCGCGATCCCCTGCTTCAAGCGCATCAGCTCGGCCAACATCACCGCGCGCTGCACGATCGGCACGCGCTGGCGGCGCGCGGCGAGCACTTCCGGGTTGTCCGAGCGCACCGCGGTGGACACCACCACGGCGTTCGCCCCTTCGATGTTGGCCGCGTCGTGGCCGACCGCGATCCGCGCGCCGAGCGCCGCGAGGCGCTCGGTCACCGCATTGCGCGACAGATCTGAGCCGCTCACCTGATAGCCCAGGTTGACGAGCACTTCCGCGATCCCGCTCATGCCCGCGCCGCCGATTCCGACGAAATGAATGTGTTTGACGATGTGTTTCATGGTGTTTCTTCCAGATTCGCGCCCGCCGCCGCCGCGCATGCGCGCGCGACTTCATCGGTGGCATCGGGCTTGGCCAGCGAGCGCGAACGCTCCGCCATCGCCGCGAGCGACTCGCGTGACTGGCTGCGCAGCCAGTCGGCAAGCAGCTCGGCCGACAGGTCGCGTTGTTGCACCAGCACCGCCGCGCCTTCGTCGGCGAGGAAGGCGGCATTGGTCGTCTGGTGATCGTCGACCGCATACGGGAACGGCACGAACAGCGCCGCGACGCCGACGGCCGCGATCTCCGCCACGGTCATCGCGCCGGAACGGCAGATCACCAGATCGGCATTCGCATACGCCGCCGCCATGTCGTCGATGAACGGCAGCAGTTGCACGTCGCTGCCGTACGCCAGCCCGGCCGCCTCGTAGTTCGATTTCAGTGTCTCGATATGCTTCGCGCCGGCCTGGTGCACCACCTGCGGGCGCTCGGCCGGCGGCATCAGCGCCAACGCGCGCGGCACCACTTCGTTGAGCGCGGCGGCGCCGAGACTGCCGCCGACCACCAGCAGATTCAGCTTGCCGCTGCGCGCGGCATAGCGTGCTTCGGGCGGTGCCGTGCGCGCAAGTTCCGCGCGGATCGGGTTGCCGGTCCATTCGGCGTGCGGCAGCGCGCCCGGAAACGCGACGAGCACCCGCTTCGCCAGTTTCGCGAGCACCTTGTTCGCGAGGCCGCCGATCGAGTTCTGTTCGTGCAGCACCAGCGGGCGGCCGGTCAGCGCCGTCATCACACCCGCCGGGAACGTGATGTAGCCGCCCATCCCCAACACGACATCCGGCTTCACCCGGCGCAGCACGGCGAGGCTCTGGCCGCACGCGCGCAACAGATTGAAGGGCAGCATCAGCTTGGTTTTCAGCCCCTTGCCGCGCAGGCCGCCGAAGCGCACGTATTCCATCGGGATGCCGTGCTTCGGGACGAGCGTCGCTTCCATTCCGGCCGGGTTGCCGAGCCATACGACGCGCCAGCCCTGCGCTTCCATCCGATGGGCGACCGCGAGCCCCGGGAACACGTGCCCCCCGGTGCCGCCCGCCATCACCATCAGGGTGCGCCGCGTGGTGGTCATACTTTCCCTCCGCGCATCAGCACCCGGTTCTCGTAATCCACCCGGAGCAGCACCGCCAGCGCGACGCAGTTCAACAGGATGCCCGACCCGCCGTAGCTGACGAGCGGCAGCGTCAAGCCCTTGGTCGGCAACAGACCGAGATTCACGCCCATGTTGATGAACGCCTGCGCGCCGAACCAGATGCCGACGCCCTTCGCCATCAGACCGGCGAAAGTCCGGTCGAGCGCGAGCGCCTGGCGGCCGATCTCGAACGCGCGCCGCACGATCCAGTAGAACAGCAGGATCACGACCAGCACGCCGACGAACCCCAGCTCCTCGCCGATCACGGCAAGGATGAAGTCGGTGTGCGCTTCCGGCAGGTAATTGAGTTTCTCGACGCTGCCGCCCAGACCCACGCCGAACCATTCGCCGCGACCGAACGCGATCAGCGAGTGCGTCAGCTGATAGGCCTTGCCCTGCGCATAACGCTCGTCCCACGGATCGAGGTAGGCGAAGATCCGCTCGCGGCGCCACGGCGAGAGCCAGACCAGCATCGTGAAGGTGCCGACCGCCGTCGCGACCAGCCCGCCGAACAGCTTGCCGTTGACGCCGCCGAGAAACAGCACGCCCATCGCGATCGCGGCGACCACCATGAACGCGCCCATGTCCGGCTCGAGCAGCAGCAGCGCGCCGACCATGCCGACCGCGAACGCCATCGGCAGGAAGCCCTTCGCGAAACTCTGCATGTATTCCTGCTTGCGCACCGTGTAGTTCGCCACGTAGATCGTCACCGCGAGCTTCATGATCTCCGACGGCTGCATGTTCGTGATGCCGAGCGGAATCCAGCGGCGCGCGCCGTTCACGCCCTTGCCGACGTGCGGGATCAGCACGATCACGAGACCGACCAGCGCGATCAGGAAAAGGTGCGGGGCGTACTTGTCCCAGGTCGACACCGGGACGCGGAACGCGATCACCGCCGCGATGAACGCGACGGCGAGCGAGATGACGTGGCGCATCAGAAATGCGTAATCGTGATACGACGCGTATTTCGGCGAATCGGGCATCGCGATCGACGCCGAATACACCATTACGACACCGAGCCCGAGCAGCGCGATCGACACCCACAGCAGCGAGTAATCGAAATCGAGCATTCGCGAACGGGTCGGACGGGCGCCGTTGACGACGCTCGCGAGACCGCCGGCGGCGGAGCGCGCGCCCGACGTCACGCGTGCTCCCGCACCGGCGCCGCCGGCTGCGTCGCGCTGACCGTTGAAACGCGAAACGAGGCGATCGGACCAGCTCATATCGTCGTTCCTTTTTCCAGAGCTATCTCTTCCACCGCGCCGCGGAACACCTCGGCGCGATGCGCGTAATTCTTGAACATGTCGAGACTGGCGCACGCGGGCGACAGCAGCACGGCGTCGCCGGGCTGCGCGAGTTCGCTCGCCGCGCGCACCGCTTCGTCGAGCGTCGCGTGATCGGCGAGCGCCACGCCCGTCTCGGCAAGCACGGCGCGCAACGCGGGAGCATCGCGGCCGATCAGCATCACGGCGCGGCACCAGCGCGCGACCGGGGCGACGAGCGGCGCGAAATCCTGGCCCTTGCCGTCGCCGCCGGCGATCAGCACCGTGCGCTGAGCCAGACCGTCGAGGGCCGCGACCGTCGCCCCGACGTTCGTGCCCTTGCTGTCGTCGACATAATCGACGCCTTCCAGCGACGCAATCACCTCGACCCGGTGCGCCTCGCCGCGGTACTCGCGCAAGCCGTGCAGCAGCGGCGCGGCGGGCAGGTCGATAGCGCGTGCGAGCGCGAACGCGGCGAGCGCGTTCGCTGCGTTGTGCAGCCCGCGGATCCGCAGCGCGTCGGCCGGCATCAGGCGTTTCAGGCCGATATCGCGCGGCGCGGCCGCCTCCTGCTTCCGGCGGCGCGGCGACACCGGTTCGTCGGTCGCATCGCGATCGTGCGCCTCGACGAGCCAGTTCATGCCGTTGTCGCGCAGCAGCCCGGAGTCGCCTTCGCGAGTCGGCTCGTTCAGACCGAACGTGACGACCCTCGGCGCATCGGCGGCCGCGGCCGGCGGCGCGAACTTCATCGCCTCCGCGTCGTCGCGGTTGAGCACCCGCACGGTACGCGGCCCGAAGATCCGGCCCTTCGCCGCCGCATAGGCGGCGAAACCGCCGTGCCAGTCGAGATGGTCCTGCGTGATGTTGAGCACCGTCGCGGCGTCCGGCGCGAAGCTCAGCGCGGTGTCGAGCTGAAAGCTCGACAGCTCCAGCACCCAGACGTCCGGCAACGCCGTCGCGTCGATGGCCTCGGCCAGCCGGTCGAGCATCGCCGGGCTGATGTTGCCGGCGACGGCCACCTTCCGGCCCGCGCGCTCGCACAGCAATCCGGTCAGGCTGGTCGTCGTGGTCTTGCCGTTGGTCCCGGTGATCGCCAGCACTTTCGGCGCGTATCCGTTCGCACCCAGCGCGGCAAGCGCCTGCGCGAAGAATTCCAGTTCGCCCCACACCGGGATGCCGTGCTCGCGCGCGGCAGCCAGCAGCGGCGCCAGATCGTCGGCGAGCGGCGACAGCCCCGGGCTCAGCGCGACCAGTTCGATGCCGCCGTCGAGCAACGCCGGGCTCAGTGCGCCGCCGACGAATTCGGCATCGATCCCCGCTTCCGCGAGAGCGGCAAGGTTCGGCGGCGCATCGCGCGTGTCGGCAATACGCAGCCGGCACCCGTGCCTCGCACACCACCGCGCGATCGCGAGACCCGACTCCCCGAGCCCCAGCACAAGCACCATCGGCCGTTGCCGATCTCCAAACTTCTCGCCGAACATCCTGACTTTCCTTACCGCAGCTTGAGGGTGGACAAACCGAACAGGCAGAGCATCAACGTAATGATCCAGAAACGCACCACCACCTGCGTTTCCTTCCAGCCCGACAACTCGAAATGATGATGCAGCGGCGCCATCTTGAAGATGCGGCGCCCTTCGCCGTAGCGACGCTTCGTATATTTGAACCAGGTGACCTGCAACATCACGGAAAGCGTTTCCGCGACGAAGATCCCGCCCATGATGAAGAGCACGATTTCCTGGCGGACGATCACCGCGACGGTGCCGAGCGCGCCGCCGAGCGCCAGCGCGCCGACGTCGCCCATGAACACCTGGGCGGGATGCGTGTTGTACCAGAGGAACGCCAGCCCCGCGCCGCCCATCGCCGAGCAGAAGATCAAGAGTTCGCCCGCGCCCGGAATGTGCGGGAACAGCAGATATTTCGAATAGACCGCGCTGCCCATCACGTACGCGAACACCCCGAGCGACGCGCCGACCAGCACGACCGGCATGATCACGAGGCCGTCGAGGCCGTCGGTGAGGTTCACCGCGTTGCTCGCCCCGACGATCACGAAGTAGGTCAGCGCGATGAAGCCCCATACGCCGAGCGGATAGCTGATCGACTTGAGGAACGGCAGCAGCAGGTCGGCGCGGGCGGGCAGGCCCATCGACATGCCGCTGCGCACCCACGACATGAACAGGTCGAACACGCGGCCGGTGCTTGCTTCGGACACGCTGAACGCGAGATAGACCGCGGCGAACAGCCCGATCACCGATTGCCAGAAGTATTTTTCGCGCGACGACATCCCGCGCGGATCCTTGTGAACGACCTTGCGGTAGTCGTCGACCCAGCCGATCACGCCGAAGCCGAAGGTCACGAGCATCACGATCCAGATGAAACGGTTCGTCAGGTCGCCCCACAGCAGCGTGGCGACCGCGATGCCGATGAGGATCAGCACGCCGCCCATCGTCGGCGTGCCCGACTTGACCAAATGGGTCTGCGGGCCGTCCTTGCGCACGGCCTGGCCGACCTTCATCTGGGTCAGCTTGCGGATCACCCACGGACCGCACACGAGCCCGATCACGAGCGCCGTGATGGTGGCCATCACTGCCCGGAACGTGAGGTACGTGAACAAGCGCAAAAAGCTTGCGTCATTTTGCAGCCATTGCGCCAACGCCAGCAGCATGCTTCCTTCCTTCTCAGTGTGCGCCGGGCGTAGCGCCCGTCGCGGATTGTTTCGTCAGCGCGTCGACCACGCGCTCCATCTTCATGAAGCGCGAGCCCTTCACGAGCAGTGTCGCCTGCGCGCCGTAGTTCGCGGCGAGCAGCCCGGCGATCAGCGCCGCCACATCGTCGACATGCCGCGCCGACGCACCGTAGGCCGCGCAAGCGTCGCGCGTCGCGTCGCCGAGCGCGTGGAGCGCATCGATGCCCCGTTCGCGCGCATAAGCGCCGATCTCGCGATGGAACGCGGGGCCATCGTCGCCGACCTCCCCCATCTCGCCGATCACCAGCACGCGCGGCGCGGATTGCGCCGCCAGCACGTCGATCGCGGCCCGCATCGAATCGGGATTCGCGTTATAGGTATCGTCGATCACCGTCGCGCCCGCGAGCGCCCCGCTCACCGCGCGCTTCACCTGCAGACGGCCCTTGACCGGCTCGAACGCTTCGAGGCCGGACTGGATCGCCGCGAGCGGCACATCCGCCGCGAGCGCCGCTGCCGTCGCGGCGAGCGCGTTGCGCGCGTTGTGCTCGCCGAGTGCGCGAAGTTGCACGTCGATCCGGCCGGCCGGCGTGTCGATCGTCAAACGATTGCCGTTCAGCGCGCCCGTGACGGCCGCGTCGGGAGTGTCGCCCTCCGGCCGGGCCAGCGCGAAATCGACGATCCGGTTGCCCGTCGCCGCGACGCGCCAGATGCCGGCGTAGGCATCGTCGGCCGGGAACACCGCGACGCCGTCCGGGTCGAGCGCGTGAATGACCGACGCGTGTTCGAGCGCCACCGCCTCGACGGTCGCCATGAATTCCTGGTGCTCGCGCTGCGCGTTGTTGACGAGCGCCACCGTCGGCGCGGTCAATCGGGCCAGCATCTCGGTTTCGCCGGGATGATTCATCCCGATCTCGATCACGGCCAGCCGGTGCGATGCGCTCAAGCGCAGCAGCGTCAACGGCAGCCCGACGTCGTTGTTGAAATTGCCCGCGGTCGCGAGCCGCGCCGGTTCGCCGACCGCCGCCGCAAAGATCGCCGCGATCATTTCCTTGACCGTCGTCTTGCCGTTGCTGCCCGTGACCGCGACCACCGGCAGCGCGAAACGCCGGCGCCAGCCGTGCGCCAGCGCGCCGAGCGCGGCGCGCGGATCGGCGACCTGCAGCGCGGGGAGGCGCCACTCGGCCGGACAGTGCGCCACGAGCACGGCGCTCACGCCTCGCGCGGCGACGTCGCCGAGAAAGTCATGCGCGTCGAACCGTTCGCCCTTGAGCGCGACGAACAGGTCGCCCGGGCCCGCCGCGCGGCTGTCGGTCGACACGCGATCGAACCCGGCGGCGTCGTTTCCAAGCACCGTGGCGCCGGGAATCAGCCGGGCGGCTTCGCGCATGGTTAGCATCGTCATTCGCCGCCCCCCCGGGTTTGCGTCGCCCGGGCCGCGAGCGCGAGGCGGGCATGGTCCTGATCGGAGAAGGCGCGCTTCTTGCCCATGATTTCCTGGGTGGCTTCGTGCCCCTTGCCGGCCAGCACGACTACGTCCTCGCGCGCCGCGCCGCGCACCGCCTGCAGGATCGCGCTCGCGCGATCCTCGATCCGACGCACGCGGGCGGCATCGCGCATGCCGGCGACGATCTGGTCGATGATGTTTTGCGGATCCTCGCTGCGCGGGTTGTCGCTCGTCACGACGACCTTGTCGGCCAGCCGTTCGGCGATCGCGCCCATCAGCGGACGCTTGGTCGCATCGCGATCGCCTCCGCAGCCGAACATGCACACCAGTTCGCCGCCGCGCGCCTGCGCGATCGGGCGCAGCGCGTCGAGGGTCTTCTCGAGCGCGTCGGGCGTGTGCGCATAGTCGACCACGACCAGTGGCTCGTCGTTGTGCAGGCGGCCGCCGAGCCGCTGCATCCGGCCGTTGACCGATTCGAGCCGGGCCAGCTCGGCAAGCGCGGCGTCGAACGGTACGTCGGCGGCAAGCAGCGTGCCCAGCACGGCAAGCAGGTTGCTGACGTTGAACAGGCCCAGCGTGCCGACCTCGATGTCCGCGTCGCCCCACGGCGACGTCAGGCGCAATGCCGTGCCGGTCGCGGTCGCGCGCACATCTGTCGCGACCAGCTCGCGATCGGCGGGCGTGTGCTCTTGCGGGGTAGCGATGCCGTACGCGATCGTTCGAACGCGACCATGGAGCTTCTCCAGCAGACGCCGGCCGGCCGCGTCGTCGCGATTGACGACCGCGATACGCAGGCCGCGCCACGCGAACAGCTTCGCCTTCGCGGCTTCGTACGCGTCGAAGGTCAGGTGATAGTCGAGGTGATCCTGGGTCAGGTTCGTGAAAACGGCGATATCGAAGGCGGTACCGTTCACGCGGCCTTGATGCAGCGCATGCGACGACACCTCCATCGCGACCGCCTGTGCCCCGGCCGCCTGCAGCTGTGCAAGGCTCCGCTGCAATTGCGGCGCGTCGGGCGTCGTGAATCCGCTGTGGACGAGTTGTCCCGGCATGCCGCTGCCGAGCGTGCCGATCACCGCGCACGGCTGATGCAGCGCCGTCAGCGCGGTCGCGATCCATTGCGTGCAGGATGTCTTGCCGTTCGTGCCCGTCACGCCGACGGCCAGCATCGCGTCGCTCGGATCCCCATACCAGGTGCTGGCGATCTCGCCGGCCAACTCGTCGAGCGCGGGAACGGCAAGCGCGACCGCGGGATCGAGTCCGTCGGCGGCAAACCCTTCCGGCTGGTACAGCACCGCGGCGGCGCCGCGCTCGAGCGCGTTGGCGATGAACGCACGGTTGTCGGCGCCGTCGACCGCATAGGCGAAAAAGACGTCGCCCGCGCGCAGGCTGCGCGTATCCGCATGGAGCTGCGCGGCGGGCGCGACATGGGCATGCAGCCACGCGAGCGCGGCTGCGATCTGCTGGTGCGCCGGATGGGAACTGCGCACGGCGCTCATCGAACCACTCCAGGAGGATTGTGTGTCGAACTCGACACGGTCATGTGCTTGGCGCCCTGGGCCGCGGCGACCTTCGGCACGCCGGCGGCGGGAGCCGCATCGTTCGACACGACCAACTGCTTAACCGGCATGTTGGGCGGCACGTTCAACGCACGGAGCGTATCGCCCGCGATCGCGGAGAACACCGGCCCGGACACCTGCCCGCCGAAGTGACTGCCGGTGGTCGGCTCGTCGACCGACACCGCGACGACGATGCGCGGATTCGGCATCGGCGCCATTCCTACGAACGACGCACGATACTTCTTGTGATCGTAGCCGCGACCGACCTGCTTGTATGCCGTGCCGCTCTTGCCGCCCACGCGGTAGCCCGGCACCGCCGCATCGGGGGACGTACCGCCCGGCGCGACCACCGTCTCGAGCATCGCGCGCACTTCGCGGGCGGTATTCGGCGCGAAGATCTGCGGACCGGACACGGGCTGCGTGTTATCCGTCTTGAAGATGGTCACCGGCAGCACTTCGCCGTCGTGCGCGATGGCCGTATAGGCGCGCGCCAGCTGGAACAGCGACACCGACAGGCCGTAACCGTAGGACATCGTCGCCTGCTCGATGCGGCGCCAGCTCTTCCAGGGCCGCAAACGGCCCGTCACCGCGCCCGGGAAGCCGACTTTCGGCGCCTGCCCGAGACCGATGCCGGTATACATATTCCACATCTCTTCGGGCTTCATCGTCATCGCGATCTTGGTCGCGCCGATGTTGCTCGATTTCTGGATCACGCCACCCACCGTCAGCACGCCGAACCCCGAGTCGTCGGTAATCGGCGCGCCGTCGAGCACGAAATGCCCGTTGCCGGTATCGACCAGCGTCGTCGGCGTCACGCGGTGCAGGTCGAGCGCGAGCGATACGGTGAACGGCTTCATGATCGAACCCGGCTCGAACACGTCCGTCAGCACGCGATTGCGCAACTGCTCGCCGGTCAGATGCGAACGATCGTTCGGGTTATAGGTCGGGTAATTGACGAGCGACAGCACCTCGCCCGAACGCACGTCGATCACCATCGCCGCGCCGGCCTTCGCGTGAAACTTCTCGACCGCCGCCTTCAGGTTCGCATACGTGATGTATTGGATCTTGCTGTCGATCGACAGGTCGACGTCGGTTCCGTTGTGCGGCGGCATCTGCTCGTCGACGTCCTCGACGATGTGTCCCATCCGGTCCTTGATCACGTGACGGCTGCCGGAAATACCCTCGAGCAGCTTCTGATCGCCCAGCTCGACACCTTCCTGCCCCTCGTCCTCGACGTTCGTGAAACCGATCAGATGAGCCGTGATTTCCCCTTCCGGATAGAAGCGCTTGTACTCGCCGCGCTGATAGATACCGGGAATGTCGAGCGCCGCGACCTTGTCCGCGACATCGGTCGGCACTTGGCGCTTCACGTAGACGAAACTCTTGTCTTCCGACAGTTTCGTGCGCAGCTCCTTCACCGACATCCCGAGCAGCCGGCCGAGCTGGTCGAGCTTGTCCGCGCCGAGATCGTCCGGCACCGCTTCGGGGATCGCCCAGATCGCCCGTACCGGCAAGCTGGTGGCAAGCACCAGCCCGTTGCGGTCGAGAATCTTGCCGCGCGTCGCCGGCAGCTCGAGCGTGCGCTGATAACGGCTCTCGCCCTGCTTCTGATAGAACGCGTTGCCGGGCCCCTGGATCCAGAACGCGCGGGCGGCCAGGGCGACGAAGGCCATGAACAGCATGAACACGACGAGCTTCGAGCGCCACATCGGCAAATGCACCGACAGCACCGGACTCGACGAGAATTTCACGCTCTGCTGACGCTTCGACGACTGCTTCATCGCGTGCCTCCCTGTGCGGCACCCGAGGGGGCGGACGACGGAATCGGCGTATCGACCGCCTTCACCGCGCCGGGCGGCAAGGTCAGATACTGGGTGCGGCCGGTCGTGATCGCCTGCATCTTCAGCGAACTGTCGGCAAGCTGCTCGATCCGCGACGTCTTCGACAGCGCGCTCTGCTGATATTGAAGCTGCGCGTAGTCCTGCTGGAGTTGATGCTCCTGCGATTGCGCCCGTTGCAATTGAATGAAGATCTGCCGTTGCTGATTCGTCGAGTTGACGACCGAGAGGGCGCAACCCATCACGACGATCAGCAGGAAGATATTGAGACGGCTCATGGCGCGATGCGCTCCGCGACCCGCATCACCGCCGAACGGGCGCGCGGATTGGCTGCGACTTCGGCGTCGCTCGGGAACTTGCGGCCGAGCAGCTTGAGCGGCGGGCTCGGCAGGTCGACCGCGCGGATCGGCAGACGACGATCGACAACAGGCGCACTTGCGTGCGCCTGCATGAATCGCTTGACGATCCGATCCTCGAGCGAATGAAAGCTGATGACCACCAGCCGCCCCCCTTGCTCCAACGCCGACAGCGCTGCCTCTAGAACGACTTGCAGCTCCGCAAGCTCTTGATTGACGTGAATCCGTATAGCCTGAAAGGTGCGGGTTGCCGGATCCTTGCCCTTCTCACGGGTTTTGACGACGTGACCCACGATTTGGGCAAGCTCGCCCGTGGTGTCGAGAGGCCCAAGACGGTCGGACTCTGCCCGGCGAGCAACAAGCGCCTTTGCAATCTGAAAAGCAAACCGTTCTTCCCCATAATCTCGTATCACCTCCGTCAATTCCTGCACCGAAACCCGCGCCAGCCAGTCGGCCGCCGACTCGCCTCGCGTCGGGTCCATCCGCATGTCGAGCGGGCCGTCCGCGCGGAAGCTGAACCCCCGCTCCGGATCGTCCACCTGCGGCGAAGACACGCCCAGGTCCAGCAGCACGCCCGACACCCGCCCTACTCCGCGCTCGGCCAGCGCAGCGCCGAGCGAAGCAAAACTGTCATGGACGATGGCGAAGCGCTCGTCCTCGATCCGCGCGGCCGTCGCGATCGCGAGCGGATCCTTGTCGAATGCGATCAGCCGGCCGGCCGCGCCGAGCCGCGCGAGCACCGCGCGGCTGTGGCCGCCGCGCCCGAACGTGCCGTCGACGTAGATGCCGTCCGGCCGCGTCACGAGCGCATCGACTGCTTCATCCAACAGCACCGTCCGATGCTGCAATTCGTTTCCCATCGCGGACGTCTCCGTCACCGCAATCAGAACGTGAAGTTCTTCAGCGCGTCGGGCATGCCCTGCGCCATCGCCGCCTGCTCCTTCGCGGTGTAGGTCTGTGCGTCCCACAACTCGAAGTGACTACCCATTCCCAGCAACATGACTTCCTTTTCAAGTCCGGCCGCCATCCGCAGCTCGGGCGATACGAGAATCCGGCCTGCGCTGTCGAGATCGACATCCATCGCATTGCCCAGAAAAATACGGCGCCACCAGTGCGCGTCCATCGGCAGCGCGGCGATCTTCGTGCGAAACACTTCCCATTCCGGGCGCGGAAACAGCAACAGGCAGCCGTCCGGGTGCTTGGTCACAGTCACCCGTCCTTCTGCCTGTCCTTGCAGCGCTTCGCGATAGCGAGAAGGCACCGACATCCGCCCTTTCGCATCGAGCGTCAGCGCCGACGCCCCTTGGAACACGATCCGCTCTCCCGTTCACGATGCCGAAGCACCCGACCCATGCTGAGAATCTAGCCGGAATAGCTCGCCAGATCACACAAAAAAACACTTTCTCACACTGTCTCCCACTTTAGAGGAAGGGTCAGGGACGGTCAAGGGACGCGCACGATTTTTTGACGAATTTTGTTAGTTAGAACAAGGACTTACGCCAACCTCCTCAAGCTGGCCCTCATACCGAAAAGTGTTATAAATGAATGAGCTACCGAATGTTGTGAAGGTGATACGTGAAAAGTGCGCCCCAGACGGGCGTGGCGGCAGGCATTTCGGCGGGGGAAAAACGCAGGGAGAAGGCGAGATTTCCGGCCGGAGCGGGACGGCGCACTCCCACGCCGTCCATGCGCTCCGCGTCAGAGATAGTACGCAGTGCTGGTCATCACTTTCGACGCGGCGCGCATCAGCATGCGCGCCGGCATCGGCAATTCGATGCCGCCCGCGTCGCTGGCGGTCTTGCCGTGCTTCACTTCATCGACGCGCATCTGCTCGACGATCGCGCGCGACTCCGCGTCGGCCGCCGGCAGCTCCGACAGATGGCTGTCCAGATGGCTCTCGACCTGCCGCTCCGTCTCGGCCATGAAGCCCAGGCTCACCTTGTCGCCGAGACGGCCGGCCACGATGCCGATCGCCATCGCTCCCGCATACCACAGCGGGTTCAACAGGCTCGGGCGCGAATCCAGGTCCTTCAGGCGGTGCGCGGTCCATGCGAGATGATCCTCCTCCTCGCGCGCGGCTTCCTCGAACATCTCCTTCAGCGTAGGCGATTTCGTCGTCAGCTTCTGCGCTTGGTAGAGCGCCTGCGCGCAAACCTCGCCGACATGGTTCACGCGCATCAGTCCGGCGGCGTGCTTGCGCTCCTCCGCGCTCAGTTCGACCGGCGGGGCGAACGCCGGCGCCGGGACCGGCCGGCTCATCCGACTGACACCCGTCATCGAGCGCAAACCACGATCAAATTCGCTGATCAGTTCGTCAAACACCATTCCATTTCTCCGTGAAGCCGCGATCTCGGAAAGGATTTCGTAAGCATGTTATTGCGCTTACCTACCCACTTACTACGCGGAAATTGCGGTTAACCCGTGATTTTAACCATTGTTGCATAAAGGAAACATGGAGACGCAAGCCGCCTGCTTTCTCTTTGTCCCGAAAAATCCTTTTGCTACATTACGTGCGACTTCGTTCGAAGTTGAAGCAAGGCCCGCTACCAAAACATAACTATTTGCCTTGCAACAATAAATTTCGTAATCCTTGGAGATCCGTTAATGAAAAAGTCGCTTCTCGCGCTGGTTGCGCTGGGCGCGTTCGCTGGCGCAGCTCATGCGCAAAGCAGCGTTACGCTGTACGGCATCGTCGATGCAGGCATCCTGTTCAACAACAACGCCAACGGCGCCCGTCAATATCAACAGGCGAGCGGCGTGCTGCAGGGCAGCCGGTTCGGCCTGAAGGGCTCGGAAGATCTGGGCGGCGGGCTGAAGGCGATCTTCGTGCTCGAAAACGGCTTCAGCGCCTCGAACGGCTCGCTCGGCCAGGGCGGTGACATGTTCGGCCGCCAGGCGTTCGTCGGTCTGTCGAGCAGCCAGTACGGCACGGTCACGCTGGGCCGCCAGTACGACTCCGTGGTCGACTACACCGGCGCGCTCGAAAGCGGCAGCCAGTGGGCCGGCTACATCGGCGCGCACCCGGGCGACCTCGACAACATGAACAACGCCAATCGCGTCAACAACGCGATCAAGTTCACGAGCCCGACGTACGGCGGCTTCACCTTTGGCGGCTTGTACAGCCTGGGTGGCCAGGCCGGCGACTTCAGCCGCAACCAGATCTGGTCGCTCGGCGCCGGCTACTCGAACGGCCCGCTGGTGCTCGGCGTCGGCTACGTGAACGCGCGTGACCCGAACTACTCGTTCTTCGGCAACAACCCGAACGCGAACGCAGCCAGCTCCACGACGACGGCGCTCAACATGTCGAGCCCGGTGTACAAGGGCTACGCATCGGCCAGCACGATGCAGATCGCGGCGGCCGGCGGCGCCTATACGATCGGCGCGGCAACCCTCGGCCTGACGTACAGCTACACCCGCTTCGACAACGTCGGCTCGATCGGCGGCCTCAAGCTGAACCCGCTGAACCTGCAAGGCGATGCGAGCTTCCACAACATCGAAGCGAACTTCAAGTATCAGTTGACTCCGGCCCTGCTCGCGGGCATCGCGTACGACTATACGCGCGGCTCGAAGGTCAACGGCCAATCCGCGGCGCAATACCACCAGGTGAACCTGGGCCTCGACTACTTCCTGTCGAAGCGCACGGACATCTACATGATCGGCGTCTACCAGCACGCGCTGGGCTACGACTCGACGGGTCAGAAGGCAGTAGCGGCCATCAACAACCTGACGGCATCGAACTCGCCGAACCAGGTTGCGGCAACGGTCGGCATCCGTCACAAGTTCTAATAAGCGTGTAACGAGAGAGCAGTAACTTAAAAGGCGCCCTCGGGCGCCTTTTTTATTTGGCCACGCCGCGCAACCGCGGCGCCCCATCGATTGAGCCGGGGTCGCCCGCCGCGGCGGGCCGCCTCGCTCAAGCCTTGCCGTCGCGCAATTCGCGCCGCAGGATCTTGCCGACGTTGGTCTTCGGCAACTCGGTGCGGAATTCGATGACCTTCGGCCGCTTGTAGCCGGTCAGGCGCTCTTTGCAGTACGCCAGCAGATCCTTGTCGGTCAGCGCCGGATCCTTTTTCACGACGAACAGTTTCACCGCTTCGCCGGAATGCTCGTCGGGCACCCCCACCGCCGCCACTTCGTATACGCCCGGGTGCGAGGCCACCACGTCTTCGATCTCGTTCGGATACACATTGAAGCCGGACACGAGAATCATGTCCTTCTTCCGGTCGACGATCTTCACGTAGCCGCGCTCATCCATCACGCCGACGTCGCCGGATTTGAAGAAGCCGTCCGGGAACATCACCTTCTCGGTTTCCTCGGGGCGATTCCAGTAGCCCGCCATCACCTGCGGCCCGCGAATGCAGATCTCCCCGGGTTGACCAAGCGGCACGTCGTTGCCGGCGTCGTCGCGTATCGCGACTTCGGTCGACGGCAGCGGCACACCGATCGTGCCGTTGTATTCGGACGCGACGACCGGATTGCAGGTCGCGCAAGGCGACGTCTCCGACAGGCCATACCCTTCGACGATCGGCACCCCGGTTTTCTCGAACCAGCGCTTCGCGATGCTTTCCTGGACCGCCATGCCCCCGGCATTCGCCACCGCGAGCTTGGAGAAATCGAGCTGACCGAAGTCCGGGTGATTCAACATCGCGTTATAGAGTGTGTTGACGGCCGGAATCGTCGAAATGGCATAGCCCTTCAATTCCTTGATCATCCCGCCGATGTCCCGCGGGTTCGGGATCAGGATGCCGGTACCGCCCGTGCGCATCGTGAGAAAGCCGCAAACGGTCAGCGCAAACACGTGGTACAGCGGCAGTGCGATCACCGTGATGAAC
This sequence comes from Burkholderia alba, assembly GCF_034721475.1. NCBI lineage: Bacteria > Pseudomonadati > Pseudomonadota > Betaproteobacteria > Burkholderiales > Burkholderiaceae > Burkholderia > Burkholderia alba. Next base: position 165,048 of record NZ_JAWJWL010000017.1, read on the forward strand.
GGGTCGACATCCGGATGCTTCGCATGCGCCGGTTCGTGCCACGCAGCGGCCTGCAGCACATTGGCGACGATATTGCGCTGCAGCAGCGTCGCCCCTTTCGCCACGCCGGTCGTACCGCCCGTGTACTGCAGGAAGGCGACGTCGTCGGGACCTTGGGGGATCGGCTTGAAAGACTGGCGGCCACCTTCGGCGAGCGCCGCATTGAAACGGGTGTGCGACGGCAGACTCCACGGCGGCACCATCTTCTTCACGCGACGCACGACGTAGTTGACGATCAGACCTTTCAAGCCCATCAGGTCACCCATCGCCGCGACAACCACATGCTTGATCGCCGTCCTGGCGATGACCGCCTCCAGTGTCGACGCGAAATTTTCGAGGATGACGATAGCCTCGGCTCCGCTGTCCTTCAGCTGATGTTCGAGTTCGCGCGGCGTGTAAAGCGGATTGACGTTGACGACCGTATAACCGGCGCGCAAGACGGCGGCGATCGTCACCGGATACTGCAACACGTTCGGCATCATGATCGCCACGCGCGCTCCGCGCGCGAGGCCGCGAGACTGCAGCCAGCCGCCCAGCCTGCGGGACAGCGCATCCAGTTCGCCGTAGCTGATCGACTTGCCCATGCAGATGAACGCAGTCCGATCACGATAATTGCGGAAGCTCTCCTCGAGCAAATCGGAAACCGATTGATACTTGCACGCGTCAATTTCGGCTGGAACGCCGGGTGGGTACGACTTCAGCCAAATCTTGTCCATGCAGCGCGTCTCCTCAACGATTTTCGAATGGTCGTGCTAAAACGCATCCTAGCCGGTCGGCCTTTACGAGACAACCGGGTTAGACACTCCTTTCCAACTTGCGCGGGCGGGCTGCGGCGACCGACCGGATGCGCAGTCGACCGAGTCAGCGCCGTTCAGATTCGCTCCACCTCGACGAGACAGTCGTAGAACGTCGCAGCGCGACCAAGATCGGTCAGCGCCTGACTCGTCACCTGATTGGCGTTACAGCCATCCGGCGCAAGCTTCTTCCACCAGATCGACAGACCGACGACCAAACCTTCCCTCGCACGGTCCGTCACACGCGCTTTTGCACGCAACACACCTCGGTCATTGAATATTTTGACGATATCCCCTTCGATAATGCCCCGCCGCGCGGCATCCTCCGGATGGATGTCGAGATGCGGCTCACCTTCCGTGGCCCTCAGGCTGCTGACATTGACGAAGGTACTGTTCAGGAAATTGCGCGCCGGCGGCGAGATCATCGCGAGCGGATAACGGGCGGCCAGGTCGGGGGCGCCATCCGCAGACTCGTAGGGCGGCAGATAGTCGGGTACCGGATCCAGATCCATCTCGGCGAGCCTCGCGCTGTAGAACTCGCACTTTCCCGACGGAGTGCGAAAGCCCCCCTCGGCGAACGGCGCGTCGGCCAACTTCAGTTTGAGCCAGCCGGACTGCTTCAGCGTCGCCCAGTCGCTCTGGAGCGACGGATCGTCCCAACGGAGCGCTGCGCGCGCAAGCGTCTCGTCGTCTTCGCTGAATGCCGGATGGTCAAACCCCATGCTTCGCGCGAAACCGCGGAAGATTTCTGTATTCGGCCGGGCCTCCCCGATCGGCGCGATCGCGGGCAGATTCGCCATCACGTGCGTATGTCCGTAGGATTTGTGCACGTCGAGATGCTCGAGCTGTGAAGTGGCGGGGAGCAAAATATCGGCGTAATCAGCAGTATCTGTCTTGAAATGCTCTAGAACAATCGTGAAAAGATCTTGTCTGGCGAATCCCGCCGCAACCTTTTCGGAGTCGGGCGCTACCGCAACCGGATTCGAGTTGTAGACGATGATCGCCTCAACCTTGGGGCCGAAGAGCGCATCGCCGGGATGAAGCAACGCATCGCCGATCGCATTCATGTTGAGCAGACGCGGCAGATGGTTCGGCCAACCCGGTAACAGGTCCGGACGACCCAGCGCTGCCGAATCGGTGGGCGCCCATTCGGACGACGACATCAACAGTCCGCCTGCACGATCCCGCCATGCGCCGGTCAGCGAAGGCAGGCTGGCGATCGCGCGAACCGCATTACCGCCTCCACGCACGCGCTGCATACCGTAACTGAGACGAATCGCCGACTTTCGGGTGCGCCCGTACAAACGGGCCAATTCGACGATTTCCTCCGTCGACACCCCGCAGATCCGGGCGACACGCTCCGGCGGGTATGTCATTGCCCGCGATTTCATTGCGTCGAAACCCAGCGTGTGGGCGTCGATGTACGCGTGATCGAGCAGCCCTTCCTCGATCAGGACATGCATCATGCCAAGCGCGAACGCGCCATCCGTACCGGGTTTGAGGGCGATATGCTGATGGCATTTCTCCGCAGTTAGCGAACGATAAGGGTCAATTGCGACCAGTTTGGCGCCCCGTCGCTTGGCTTCCTGCGCACGGGTCCAGAAATGCAGATTCGATGCGATCGGATTCGAGCCCCAGATCAGGATCAGCTCGCTTTCCTCGAAGAACTCGACATGCATCCCGATGCTTGCACCGTAGGTATAGCGCAGCCCGGCCGCACCAGCCGCGGAACAGATGGTGCGCTCTAGTCTCGAAGCACCCAGCGCATTGAAGAAGCGCTGAGCCATGCTTTCACCCTGGATCAGCCCCATCGTGCCGGCGTAACTGTAAGGAACGATCGCTTCAGGCGCACGTTGCGCGATCTCGCCGAGACGCTCGCCGACCAAACGGTTTGCCTCATCCCAGCTGATCGGTTCGAAGCGGCCTTCGCCTTTTCGTCCGACTCGCTTGAGCGGTACCGTCAATCGCTCGGGATGGTGAACTCGATCGGCATATCGACTCACCTTGGTGCACAGAACGCCCTGAGTCGGCTGGTGATCGGGATCTCCGGTTACCTTCACCGCTCTACCATTCTCGACGGTGACGCGCATCGCGCAAGTATCCGGGCAATCGTGAGGGCAGACCGCACGGGCAAACTGGACCGAGGCATTCATCGTGGTGTTCCGCCTTTTCTTGTGGGTTCGACGATTTTACGCCGGGTCGCGAATACCGACTGATGGCGGTGATGTTGGTGCCCTCTGAAATTGAATGGCGAAACACGCGAATCGGACGGTCGATGACCCGGCAAGTGTGCCGATCGCGATGACATCGTCACCGAGCCTGTGGAGCAGAGGTGTGCCATTGAACGGCAATGAGCGTGATCGGCCGATCAGAGCGGTTCGTGTGAAGCGAGAGAGGAGAGAGGAAGGAGTGGGAAGGGGGTTTTT